>NZ_JBNPEF010000037.1:0-59679 GCF_051117495.1 Marivirga sp.
TTTTTTTAACGAACAAATACAAATACAGATATGAACAATAGGAAGAAAGATCCCAAGGGGGATTTACACCCTTATTATAAATTACTGGTAAACAATCACTTAAACCACTAAACTGACGGCTATGGCTAGCCAGCGGACAACTCACATCCTCGTCTGGCTTGTCTGCACAAGCAGGCTCGCATTCCTGCCTGCCGGCAGACAGGTTTGTCCTCCTACCCACTCCCTCAGATCAAAATTTTTTTGGCATGAGGGATTTGTGGTGCTTTTCAAGATCTCCTTAAATAGTCTAGTGCAATCTATCCTCCCTAACTTCCAAATTCTTCATGATTTTTGCTTCAGCCTCTAATAATTCCGCCCATCTTTTTCGCACCTGTTCCTTAGGCTGATAAACTTCTGCTAGTTTTAAGAAGTTTTTATAATGGCCTGCTTCGGAAACCATCAATTCATAATAGAATTTCTTCAATTCCTCATCTTGAATATGTAAATGCAACTGCTTAAACCTTTCACAACTTCTGGCTTCTATTAGGGCATTGATCAACAGCTTTTCCATCAACTGAAATTTTCTGCTTCCTCCTTTGATTTCCAACTTCATTAGTTGAGATACATATTCATCCTTTCTTTGGAAGCCCAATTTAAAGCCTCTTTTATCCAATTGTTCTAAAACCCTTTCAAAATGTGACCATTCCTCTGCCACCACAGGTGTCATTACTTTCACCATTTCGTCCATCTCAGGAAAATTGATAATCAAGCTCATGCAAGAACTGGCTGCTTTCTGTTCACAGTAAGCATGGTCAACCAGTATATCTTCAATATTCTTTTCTGCTATATTGACCCAACGTGGGTCGCTGGGTAATTCTAATCCTAATGTGAATTTTTCTTTTTCCATTTTCAGATTATCAAGGATTTATATACAAAGTTAAGTTAAATTTGATGTATGATCATTCTCAAAACGGTCAGACGCCTCAGTAAAAAAACTTTACAATAAATTTGATTTAAGGTTTATAATTCAACTTCATTATCAGTATTCATAGAATGCGTCAGACCGTAGTTTCATGATTAACACAATACTAGTCAAAGAATGACCAAGTAACCCCAAAGTCAAGTATTCTTTCCTGACCCGTGTAATAAGGTGTTGTGAAATATCCTCCAGCAGTTATATCTTGGTTCAAATGCCTGAATTTTATAAATATCTGAACAGTATTGATTTTTGCGGTGGCATACAAATCGACAAACATATAACCTGGCACCTCAAAATAATTTTGCAAGTGGAATTGTTGGGTCACGGGATCATAATCATCCGCAAAGTAGGTTGATTTATAATGGCCTTCTAAGCCGATGCGTGCTTCTAGTTTACCTTCAAATACTTTATGATAATACAAATCCAATGTCAAAAAATGTTCTGGAATCCGGAATAAATCTGCATCAACTCCTTCCTTTAAAGTATAGATGTAATTCCCATCAAGATTAAATGCTCGGTATTTTGCTTTGGCCTCAATTCCAGGATGTAGCAGTGTTGCTGTTCCAGAGGCTTGCTGGGGCATTGCTAAAGTATCGAAATACATATGATTGCTGACTAATTTCAAATCCAGTTTTGGCTGAATTCTAAAATAATCTTTCCATTTGATGTCTAATTTTCCGCTCAGTTGTTGCACTTGTTCACTTCCAAAATCGTTTTGCCAATAGTCATGGTTTCCCAAATGCTGTTCATAAAAGAAAGGTGATGCAAACTGCATACTTGAAGCACTAACAGTTAAAAAAGGAACTTTCAGGCTAGCATCCAGCCGATAGTTTCCATTTAATTCATATTCCGCATTTGCTTTTAATTGCCAATTTTCTTTTGGGGCAAAACGAAAATAACCACCTGCATAATTCTCTAACAGTGGATTTACAGTGGTCAGATATTTTCCCGTATATCTTATATCCTTTCTTTTTGCATAAAACCGATAAAATGCATCACCGATAACACCTTTAAAACCAACCTCATTTTGATAAAAAACAAATCGGCTTAAATCCACTGTTGAGTCTGTTCTTACCAGAAATCTATCAAAATAATTCACATCTGTTTCTGCTGAAGGATCGGAATTTATAAAAGTATTCATCCGGTTAGTCCGATCAAAAACATGATAGAACTGCAGGATCTTTTTCCATTTATATTGCTGATAAAGATGATATTGCTGTCTTAATTCTCCCCCCTGTGCATTTCTTAAGTTAATGTCCTCATCATCATAATCAAATAACTCCTCATAAACTATTACCTCTGATGTATCCTTGATGCCTCCTGTTTCATTTACCTTATGGAAAGTTCGGGCAAAATTAAACATCACATGATATTTCCTATCAGGAGAGCGATAATCTGTTTGGAAATCATAAGAATGGCTTAGTACATTCAAATCTCCTCTACTTTGCAATGGCCCAATTTGTTTATCTATGGTCCATCTTCTAAAACTAAATCCAACATTCCAATTTTCATTAACATTCCTAGAAAAATCGATTCCAATAAATGCTCTGTAATTACCACCAAATACTGACCTCATTTGAGTAAATGGAGATTTTGTATCAAAATATTTAAACTTATCGGGGGTTTTAATGTAAGGATCGTAAACATTAAATCCACTTCTTTTACCAATCACATCGGGTGCTTCATAAAAAACCGGTCGCATGGCCGTGCCTATTGTACCCAAATTTTGATAATAATAATCTGAAATATTTACAGGATTCCAATTATGGGTATTATTCAAGCTTGTATCTATAATCTGATAGGACTCAATATTATTTTTGATGTTTTCTTCTGTAGTGAAGAGTGTGGTTTTTGCTCCATACACATTTTTAGTGGAATCATCGGTTACCTGAGCAAAAACAGGGGCCATTCCACAACAAAAAATCGATATGATTAGGAAAATTTTCTTCAAAACAGTCGCAAAATTAACTAAAGTCATGGATTTATTTAGTACTAAGTATAGAATCTTCCAAGATTTGGTGAAAAGATTTTTCATCATCCAAAAACTGTACCATGATGGGAATATAAAAAAGCTTAGTTTGAAAAGATTTAGATAATTCAGGCATTGATATTAATCTAACCCAATCTTTTTCGGTAGTAAGGATATTTGCCTCTTCATCATGCGCCACCTTTTCAATTTCCTTTATTTCTTTTGGGGTGAAATGATGATGGTCTGCAAAGTCAAAATGCTTTTTAATAATAAATCCTTCTTGAATTAAATATTCTTTGAAATTATTGGAATGTGCTATTCCTGTTACCAAAATGATTTTCTCATGTAGTTTCTGGTCTTCCTTTGATGCCAACGGCTTTTCGTATTTTATAGAGGTAAAAAACAATGCCTTATGGCTATAGACCTTAATTTCCCTTTTAATTTCTTCCTGTTTCTCCTTAGGTAAATCACTTGGACATTTGGTCACTACCACCACATCTGCTCTATTAGCTTCGTGCCTTGCCTCTCTTAAGGTTCCTGATGGCAAAACATAATCTTTGTAAAAAAGAGCATTAAAACTGGTAAGCAATATTGATAAATCGGGCTTTACACTTCTATGTTGAAAGGCATCATCCAAAATAATCACTTCATTTTCCGGATATTCATATAAAATACTGGGGATTGCCAAAACCCTATCCTCCCCTACGCTAATATTCGCTTTATTTTTAAATTTTTGGTAAAGCTGGAAAGGTTCATCACCAATTGATTTCGGATCATCTTGTTCTTGAGCTATTCTAAAACCTTTGGTTTTTCGGCCATAGCCCCTGGACAGCGTGGAGATTTTATTATCAAAACCCTTGTCAATCAAATATCTCAAAAGATATTCCACAAAAGGGGTTTTTCCAGTCCCTCCCATGGAAAGATTGCCCACCGAAATCACATTAGTATCAAATCGAAAAACAGGCTTATACTCTACATCGTATAAGTGATTTCGAAATTGCATCACCCATTTGTACAAAATACTGAAAGGTGACATAAAAAATTGCCAATACTTATTTTTAAAGACTTGCAAGGGCTGTAAAACTTTTTAACTTTGACCGAATTGAAATAAAAACAAATATGAGCAAAATAAAGGATATCGTCCAACATTTGGAAAGCATTGCACCTCTAGCGTATCAAGAATCTTATGATAATGCGGGTTTGATCATAGGAGATGCGTCTAAAAATGTGAGCAATGTCTTAATATCGCTGGACGTAACCGAAGAGGTGGTAGAAGAAGCCATTTCAAAAAATTGCGAGTTGATAGTGGCTCATCACCCTATTATTTTCAAAGGTTTGAAGAAACTTACCGGAAGTAATTATGTGGAAAGAACTGTAATTAAAGCTATTAAAAATGATATCGCCATTTATGCATCGCATACTAATTTAGACAATATCAGAACTGGGGTGAATGCTAAGATATCTGAAAAATTAGGGCTTATCAATACTGAAATTCTAAGTCCAAAAAATGGATTTTTAGGTAAACTGAGCGTTTTTGTTCCCCAAGAAAACAGTGTTGAATTAAAAAAAGCTTTACATCAAGCGGGTGCTGGCCAAATTGGTGAATATAAAGATTGCGCTTTTGAAACTGCCGGAAAAGGAAGTTTTCTGCCATCGGACAAAGCAAACCCAAGCATTGGAAAATCCGGTGAATTGGAAACGGTTGATGAACACAAGATAGAGGTGATTTTCCCCATACACTTAAAAAACAAAATTTTAAGTGCTATGAAAAAAGCTCATCCTTATGAAGAGGTAGCCTATTATTTACATCAATTGGAAAATACTTATGATGATTTAGGATCTGGAATGATCGGAGAAATATCAGAACCGATGGAGCCCAAAGATTTCTTTGATTACATGAAAGACAAAATGGGTCTAGAAGTTATAAAACATACTAAGGCAATAAACCGTAAAATTAAAAAGGTTGCAATATGCGGAGGTGCTGGATCATTCCTGATTTCGCAAGCAAAAAATAAGCAAGCAGACATTTATATCTCATCCGACATTAAATATCACGAATTTTTTGATGCTGAAGAAAGGCTGATTATAGCCGACATAGGGCATTATGAGAGCGAACGTTTTACAAATGAGATATTTTATGCAATTTTGAAAGAAAATTTTGCTAATATTGCACTCCATTTAGGACAGACTGTCACGAATCCGATAAAATATTATTAACTGCATGGAAAGTACTGTAGCACAAAAACTCGATGCCCTGAAAAAATTACAGGGAATTGATTCAAAATTAGACGATATTAAAAAAGTGAGGGGAGCCCTACCTGACGAGGTAGCTGATTTAGAAGATGAGATTGCAGGCTATGAAACCCGTATTCAGAAATTTGATGATAGCGTTCAAGCCATCAGAGATGATATTGAAGCCGCAAAACAAGGTATCAAGGAATCTGAGAAGCTGATTGCCAAATATGGTGAGCAACAAATGAGCGTTAGAAACAACCGTGAATATGATGCTATTACCAAAGAGGTGGAATTACAGCAACTGGATATTCAAATCCACGAGAAGAAAATAAAAGAAGCTCAAGCCAAAATCGAAGAAAAGGAAAAAGGCATTGAGGAAACAAAGGCTTTGCATGAAGACCGAGTAAAAGATTTGGAAAGCAAAAAATCCGAATTGAAAAACATAGAGTCTGAAACTACCGAAGAGGTTGAAAAACTTGAGAAAGACAGAGAAAAGGCTTTAAAGAAAATCGAAGCTAGATTAGTGGCTTCTTATGAGAGATTAAGAGGAAACGTTCGAAACGGTTTAGCTGTAGTCCCTGTTAAAAGAGGTGCTTGCGGAGGATGTTTCAACACGGTTCCTCCTCAAAGACAAGCCGACATTAGAGATAGAAAAAAATTAATCGTTTGTGAGCACTGCGGAAGAATCCTAACTGATGTTGAGGATGAAATCGTGGAAGAGAAGCCAAAAAAGAAACGTACTACCAGAAAAACCACTGCAAAGAAAAAAGCAGAGAAGTAATTTTCGGTAATGAGCTAAAATTACAAAAGCCTGTCAAATTTGATTTTGATGGGCTTTTTTTATCCTTTCTTTTTAGTCCAACTTTATTAATTATAACTGAAATAATATTTCCATATTTGAGAATAGCTAAACTAAGATTAGATTTTTACGCTATATAAAATTGGGTATAATCATTAAAAAACATTAAATCACTTACTAATTGAAACCCTCTCATAATTCAAACCACCATCTCTTCATTTGCACTGGAAAAGATTGCAAGAAAAATGGCTGTGAAGAGCTGAAAACAGAATTGAAGAAAGTTATTAAGACCGATAAACTCAAAAATGTGAGATTGGTAAAAACCAAATGTATGGATTATTGCAAAATGGGACCCAATCTAGTAGTGAACGGAAAATTATTACATGATTGCAAGCCAAAAGATGTTGCTGATATCTTAGGAGAATTAAATGCTTAAAGTCATAATAGCTTTTAACAAATTGAAATTTATTTAACATTTAAGTAGAAAACAGAAACTTAGCGGAACAGCTAGCAGTTAACTTTATTTATTTCTATGTAGCAACATAAATTATATTTACCTACAATATCATGACAAAAGCTCCCTTATACACTAAAGATTTTCTCTTACATTGCTTTAGCTATTTATTAATGGCGGTGTCATTTTACTTTTTACTACCTACTTTACCTACTTTTGTGACGGAGGTTTTGGGTGAAAATGCTGATAAAGTAGGCTACATTATTGGTATTTATGCTTTGTCGGCCTTAATAGTAAGACCATTAAGTGGTTATGCTTTTGATAAATATGGTAGAAGAAAATTATTCCTATTCTCCATGTTTTGCTATGCTATAGTAATGGCGACCTATGGGCTGGCAGAATCATTTATTTTCCTTCTTTTCTTAAGACTGATAAATGGAGGTTTTTGGGGGATAGTAACTACTGGCGGTGGCACGATTACCTCTGACCTGGTACCTAACAGCAGAAGAGGAGAAGGAATCGGAATCTTTGGTTTATCCATGACCTTGAGCATGGCTATCGGTCCACTCATAGGCTTGCAAATATTAAAAGAAACAGGCAGTTACCAGGTTTTATTTATCACTTCAGGGGTATTGTGTTCATTGGCAGTCATTATGTCTTTTTTTGTGAATCATCCTAAAATCAGCAATAGAAAAAATAAATTAAGCTGGGAGAATGTATTTGAACCCAAAGTTTTGAAAGTTTCTATGGTGATGTTGCTATTGGCTTTTCCTTTTGCAGGAATCATGTCTTTCATTACACTTTTTGCCAAAGAACTTTCTATTGAAAGCACTGGAATGTTTTTCTTGATTTACGCCATTGGTGTTAGTATTATTAGACCAACAACCGGTAAAATGATGGACAGAAAAGGCCCTGCATTTGTGATGGGGCTAAGTTTTGTTGGTACCATTTCAGGATTAGTACTTTTATCACAAAGTACGGCTGAACCAGGTTTTCTTGTAGCGGCATTCGTTCTGGGATTGGGAAATGGAATAGTGATGCCAACATTACAAACAATGGTCATCAATATGGTGAAACCTGAAAAAAGAGGGGTTGCCACCAGTACTTTCTTCTCTTCCATTGATTTAGGGATAGGAATTGGTGCTTTTTTCTTAGGAAACATAGCAGAAATTTTTTCGCTATCTCAGATGTACTTATTTTGCGCTATCGGTATGCTAATTCCAGCTATTTTATTTTTTGGGATAACTTTATCTGATTATAATAAAAAAACCAAAATAAGTATAGAAACTGCCAATGTTTGAATACTTCTTTACTCCAGGACCCTCAGCCTTATATTTTACGGCTGAAGAACATATTAAAACCGCTTTAAAAAAAGGGGTGTGCAGTACCTCTCATAGAGGTCAACAATTCAAGGATATTTATAAAGAGTGTCAAGAAAATCTGCGCAAACTTATGGATATACCTGAAGATTATCATGTTTTGATCACCTCTTCAGCCAATGAAGCTTGGGAACGGATAATTGAAAATTGTGTTAAAAATGAAAGCTACCATGTAAGTATGGGCGCTTTCTCTCAGCGTTTTGCCAAGATTTCTACTCAGCTAGGCAGAACTGCCCATGAATTGGTAGTGGAAGATGGAACTGTCCCAGATTTTGATGCAATAGATGTACCGAAAAGCGCTGAAATCATTACCCTTTGTTTGAACGAATCAGCATGTGGAACCACTTTTCCTCTAGAAACCATCAATGCTTTAAGAGAGAAATATCCTGATAAATTAATTGCTATAGATGGGGTATCAGGAGTTCCTGTAATCCCAATTGATTTTAGGAATATTGATACGCTTTATTTCTCTGTGCAAAAAGCTTTTGGCTTGCCCGCGGGTCTTGGTATCTGGATTGTGAATAACAGATGCTTGGAAAAAGCAAAATCATTAGAAGCTTCAGGCCAAGTTATTGGCTCTTATCATCGTTTGCCGGATATGGTAGAAAAAGCCGGGGTTTTTCAAACTGCTGAAACACCTAATATCCTAGGGGTTTACACTTTAGCAAAAGTAGCCTCTGATATGCTGGAAAAAGGGATATTAGCTATCAGGAGAGAAATTGATTATAAATCTGCCATTCTCAATCAGGTTATTGAAGCTCACCCACAACTTCATCATTTTGTGGAAAATGAAAAGCATCGTTCCAAAACTGTAAAAGTGATTAGGTGCGATTTCGAGAGTAATTTACTGATAGATCATCTAAAACAGAAAAAAATCCATATTGGCACTGGTTATGGTGGCTATAAAAAAGAGCAAATAAGGATTGCTAATTTCCCAACACATTCAAAGGAACAAACTGAAATGTTAGTGGATTTAATTGAAACTTTTAGAGTTTAGATTTTTACTTTATATTTATTGCAATTATTAAAACTATCAACCAATGAAGAAAATATTAGTCTTATGTTTTTTTCTTATATCTCAAATAGGATTTAGTCAAAATGATGCGCCTTTAATAGAAAGAAAAGGAAATCTCGTTCAAAATCGATATTTCATTTTAGGTCAGGAAGTCTCGGAAAGGCAGGTTTTAAAAAAAATGAAACCATTCGAAGCATCCCATAAAATGATGAAATCATCTAGAAGGTGGGCATTTACTTCATCAATAATAGCTGGGTTTGGAGCTGGTGCATTTATGCCTACCTTTTTTGATCCTTCTCCCGAAATCACAGTGCCTCTACTTATTACTGGAGTTAGTTTGATAGCAATTGCTGTTCCATTAAAGCAGTTGGCCAATAGAAAAGCAGATAAGGCAATTGAGCTTTACAATTCTAGAGAACTTATGGGAAATAGACAATATAAAGCTGAATTCAATTTAACTTTTACACCTTCTGGAATAGGATTATTGATGACATTTTAATGATAGATTAATTTTCTTTTTTAGGGGTATAAATAATGATGATTTGAATGACGATAGCTAAGAAAATCATAATATAAATTTCAATTTGCGTAAATAAGTTTACGGTATCCATTGCCCTTTGGCTTTTTTCAAATTGCCTGCTGCCTTCTCTTAGTTGAATCTCAGCCAAATTTTGAAGGTCTCTTTTCACAATTTGAAAAAGTGGAAGGAGTACAGAATCTTGAGTGTAATTAGATTCTACAAACTCCTTTTCCTTATTTTTTAACTCAGATAAATTCTTTTTCAAATCATTTAAAAACTGTTCTTCTTTATTGGTTAATTTAGTTTGGGCATAACTTAAAAGATGACCGTCAATTTCATTATTTAATTGTTCATTTTGATTAATATAAAAACTCTCGTCCGCTTTTATGGCCGCAATCTCCTTTTGGTGGATATCATTTGAAATTTTGAGAATTAAATCTTTAACAACCAGCCTGTCTTCATAAATTGATTCAACAGCCTCATTCATGCGTGAAAAATTACTCTTATCTACCAAATTAGTAGTTATAACTAGCGTGAAAACTAACAAAATACCTAATATCCACTTTATTTTATCGAACAGTTCCATTGAGATTTTTTATGTAATAATATAAATAAGTATAGATATAAAAAAAGGCTGCCTTACTAATTTTATGACAGCCTTTAAATATTTGATATGTCAATAAATTATTCTTCTATTTCAACTTCTTCAGCTTCTTTAAGTTTTTTATTATTTGCCTTTTTAGTTTCCATCATTTTATTGTGAACTTCATTATGCTGAGCTTTAAGGCGTTCCTTTGCTTCAGCCACTTTTTCTTCTGCCTCTTTAATCTTTTCTTCTTTTTCAGCAATCTCTTCCTCGGATAGACTTGCCTCCTTTTTAGCTTTTAATAATCTTTCTTTTGCTTGAGCTATTTTTTCTTCTGAACGCTTGATAGCAGCTTCTGCTTTTTGCATATTGTCATGGGTTTTTGTCATTTTTTGTTTGGCTTCTTCCGACCGAATATGACCAAACTCTTTGCCATGCATATCTCCTTTTCCCTCTCCAAAATGCTTTCCTTCATGACCTTCATTCATCTCTTTTTTACTCATTGACTTACGAGCACTATCCTTTTGACCAGCTTTCATTTTTGCATGACTTTTTGCTGAATCTGCTTTATGGCCTCTTTTCTCTTGCATTTTTTCAGAGGATTTTCCTCTTGCTTCTTTTTGCTCTTTTTTCTCTTGGGATTTTCCTTGGCTTAAAACATCATTTTGAAACCCAAATGTTAATAATAAGGCCAAAACCATGATAAATCCTGTATTCATTATATTTTTCATAACCTAAATTTTAAATATCCTTTAATAATTCATCAACCTCTTTTTCTGTTTCTTCCGCCTCTGTTTTTACTTTTTCAGATGATTTCACCACCTCATCCGCAATTTTTTCTTCTTTTTGCACATCCGAAACCTCAGATTCTTGCTTTGATTCAGTACCACCACAAGCCACTAAAGTCAAAAAGAATGCCGTAGCGATTAAATAAATGTATTTTTTCATAGTTTTAAAAAATTTTAATTATGAACATAATTTAGGAATAATTTAACATTTATATCATTTAAAAAGGAATTAAAATTATTTATAAATGGAAACCTTTAAATTATCCTTGCAATTATTCAATAATTCTTTTTGGTTGACTTGTTTTATAGGATGTATAAATTGTGGGCAAATTTCCACTAATGGGATTAAAGTAAATCTTCTCGAAGGAATACCTGGATGTGGGATTTCCAATTCGTCTTCTTTAATTACTTGATCATTAAAATACAAAATATCAATATCAATTAAACGCTCGCCCCATTTCACCTTTCGAACTCTCCCTAATTCAAGTTCAATATCTAATATTACACTCAATAATTCCGCAGGATTGTAATCGGTTTTCACTTCCACAACCTGATTCAAAAACGCTTGTTGATCGGTCTTGCCCCATGCGGCAGTTTCATAAACTGAGGATTTATTAACAAGCTGAATCTTATGAATTTTTAATGCTTCAATTGCTTTATTTAATACCGCTGCCCTATTTCCCAGATTGCTCCCAAGTAGCAAGAATATCCCTTCCATAATTAAGTTTAGCCTTCAATAGAATTATACTTTTATATCAAATTATTTTATAGCTTATTTGTAAATTGTTTACAATTATACTTGAATTAGAATAACATTAAAATTTAATTGATTATCAATCTTTATTATTATGAAAAGTTTCTTTAAAATCTTCTTTGCCAGCTTACTCGCATTAATCATTTTTTTTGTAGGCTTCTTTTTAATTTTTGCCGGAATAGCCTCCCAGGATAGTGAGGTGAAAATTTCTGAAAACTCATTTTTGGAAATTAAGCTAAACCGTCCAATCGTTGAAATGACTTCGGACGATCCGTTTGCTGAATTTAGTCAGGCGCTTACCAATGAACCTACCCCCATTAGTTTGATGGATATTTTAGAATCTATCGAACATGCTAAAACCGATGATAAAATAAAAGGTATCTATTTAGACGCCCCATTTGTGATGGCTGGATTTGCGCAAATTGAAGAAATCAGAAATGCACTAATCGATTTCAAAGAATCAGGAAAGCCAATTTTAGCTTATGCTGAAGCTTATTCCGAAACAGGCTATTACGTGGCTTCGGTTGCTGATAATATTGTTTTAAATCCAGCAGGCATGTTGGATATGAGTGGTCTTACTTCTGAAGTAACTTTCTTCAAAGGAACATTTGAAAAATTAAATATAGAACCTCAAATATTTAGAGTAGGGACATTCAAAAGCGCTGTAGAACCATTCATCAGAAAAGATATGAGTGATGCAAGCAGAGAACAGATCAGTGTTCTTTTAAATTCTGTTTACGGTGTCTTTATTAAAAATATTGCAGAAGCAAGAGGAATTGATGCTACAGAGTTAAGAGCCATCTCCGATCAATTAAAAGTTAGAACCACTGAAGATGCACTTAATTATAAATTGGTCTCTCAGTTAGGTTATTATGATGAAGTTTTAACCAAAATGAGAGAAATCGCAGGACTTGAAGAAGGTGCGAAAATTCCAGTAGCTTCAGTAAAAAAATATAGTAAATCTTTTGTAGCTGATAAATATAACACCAACAGAATTGCTGTAATAGTTGCTGAAGGGAATATCGTTTCTGGAAAAGGTGGAGATGGAAGTATTGGTTCTGACAAATTTGCAAAAGAAATCAGAAAAGCGAGATTAGATGATAAAATCAAGGCCATTGTATTGAGAATCAATAGTCCTGGCGGAAGTGCATTAGCCTCTGATGTCATGTGGAGAGAAGTCAAGTTGGCCAAAGAAGTGAAGCCAGTTATCGCTTCTATGTCAAGCGTGGCAGCCTCTGGTGGATATTATATGGCCATGGCATGTGATACCATAGTAGCTCAGCCCAATACCATTACAGGTTCTATTGGAATATTCGCCATCATTCCAGACTTATCTAAATTCATGGATACAAAATTGGGTATTACTTTTGACAGAGTAAGCACAGGAGAATACTCGGATTTATATACCGTAAGCAGAACTTTAAATGATGCTGAAAAGCAGATTATTCAAAAGTCAGTAGAAAGAGGATATGAAGATTTCACCTCAAAAGCAGCTGAAGGTAGAAATATGTCAATAGAAGAATTATTGAATGTTGCCTCAGGAAGAGTTTGGTCTGGAATTGAAGCTAAAGATAATGGTTTAGTGGACGTTCTAGGAGGTTTCGATGATGCCGTAAATATTGCAGCGCAATCAGCCGGGCTTGCCGATGGAGATTATATGAAAGTATTTTATCCAGAGAAAAAACCATTTTTCCAACAAGTGTTAAATGAAATGGGTTCTTCTGCTAAAATTCTTCATAAAAAATATACTTATGGTGAAATGGCCCATTATGTGGAAGAGTTGGAATATGTAATGGAAAACAAAGGATTGCAAACAAGAATGCCATTTGATTTGGAAATCAAATAATTTGCCCCTTTTTTTACATTATAGTTAAAATTTCAGCTTGGCTGATCACAAAATAAAAAACTAAAATGACAGAAATAAGGAACGACTGGACTAAGGAAGAAATAGAAAAAATATATAATCAACCGATTTTAGAACTTATTTATCAGGCGGCTACCGTTCACAGAGAGTTCAATGATCCATCTGAGGTTCAGGTTTGTACATTATTAAGTGTTAAAACAGGGGGTTGCCCAGAGGATTGCGCTTATTGCCCTCAGGCAGCTCGCTATCATACGGATGTAAAAGTTCATAAATTATTACCAACAGAGCAAGTACTGGAAAGTGCTAGAATTGCAAAAGAAAATGGTAGCACAAGGTTCTGTATGGGTGCGGCTTGGAGAGAAGTAAGAGATAATCGTGATTTCGACAGGGTGCTGGACATGGTTAAAGGCATCAATGAGTTGGATATGGAAGTATGCTGTACTTTAGGTATGTTGACAGAATCTCAAGCTCAGAAATTGAAAGAAGCAGGGCTTTACGCTTATAATCACAACTTAGATACATCCGAAGAGCATTATGATGATATCATCAGTACTAGAACATATGATGACAGATTGGATACCATAGGCAATGTGAGAAAAGCAAAAATCTCTGTTTGCTCAGGTGGAATAATCGGATTAGGTGAACAACATGAAGACAGAGTAGGCATGTTGCACACTTTAGCAACAATGGAAGAACACCCGGAATCAGTGCCTGTGAACGCATTAGTTCCTGTACCTGGAACACCTTTGGAAAAACAGCCTAAAGTTTCTGTTTGGGAAATGGTAAGAATGATAGCAACAGCAAGAATCACCATGCCAAAAGCTATGGTAAGATTATCTGCCGGAAGGGTAAGAATGAATCAAGAAGAGCAAGCTTTATGCTTTATGGCAGGAGCAAATTCTATTTTCGCTGGTGATAAATTATTGACCACTCCTAATCCGGAAGTGAATGAAGATGCGGAGTTATTCCAGACTTTGAATTTAAAGCCAAGGAAAGCTTTCAAAAACGGAGAGCCGGCTGTTGAATTTCAGCAAATACCGAGCTAGTTGATTAAGAATTAATAATTAGAGAATTAATAATGAAAGGGTGGCTATTGGCTGCCCTTTTCTGTTTTGAGCACGAGCTGGGAAGCTCGCGCTAACTTTTCATTTAGTTTTGAGATTTTAATCAGAGATTAAAATCAATAGATTCCTTTCTTCAAAGGAATGACGCACGGATTTTATATAGTATTTTAATTATTCGGTTTGCAAGAAAAACAGGTTTTCCTTAATATAATTATAGCACAAAAAATCATTAGAACGGCATTCCTGCGTAAATTGTCCCATACTGAAAGTCGGGAGGCAGGTATCTTGTCCAATTGAAACAAAGTTTCAATTACTTGACTTTGGCTTTTAACTAGATTTTCATAAAAATGTCTCAAAGATTTGTTTTTGAGACATTTTTTTATGTTTTTTATATCTAGTTATATAACTAGATTTTAATCATGGGGTTTCCAACAAAGATACAATTGATAAAAAGGCAGAAAAGCGAGCAGTGGTATATCAATTTTCCTGCCGCTGTCGCCCAGGCAATGGAATTTGATAAGGGCGAGATTGTCGAGTGGGTAATAGAGGACAAAAAGAACATGATACTAAGGAGAAAAAGCAAATCGGTGGAAGAGGAGAAAAAAAAACTATAACCACCTTTAATGTATTTGAAGATATGTTTCTGGAATGCAGTGATGCCTTTAAACAGAACAGAACCATGCTCAGGGTCAAAGATTTAGCGGTCGGCCTGATCAATTGCCTTGGCAGGAGGACCGTGTCAGGGCTATTGACTTCCTGTGGTAAGATTTTTGAGGATTGGAGTGCGGAATACAGGCTTTTCTACGAACAGAGAATGGAGTTATCCAAAATTTTTGAAGTGGTTAGAAAGAAAGTGTTGGACTATCAGCCCAACAGTGGCAACACCCCTATTTACGCTCACATGGACGATACCCTTCTCAAGAAAACAGGAAAGAAGGTAGCGGGTACTTCTTGGAAGCGGGACCCTTTGGGGCCTCCGTTCCATACCAACTTTATCTGGGCGCAGCGATTTATCCAGATATCCCTTTCTCTTCCTGAAGGCTCTATGCCCTGTGCCAACAGAAGCATACCCGTTGATTTTTTTCATTCCCCCACTGTTCAAAAACCCAAGAAGAAAGATGCTGATCCAGCATGGAAAGAATATAAGGAGAAGCAAAAAATAGCAAAGCTTAGTGTGCAAGGCAGCAAGAGGATTGCCTTGCTCAGGGAAAATCTGGACAGAGAAGGAGCCCAAGACAGACCATTAATCATGAGCGTTGACGGCAGTTATTCAAATGAAACTGTCTTGAAGGGCTTACCGGAAAGAACAACACTGATTGGCAGGATCAGAAAAGACGCCAAACTCAACAAACTACCGGAATTAAATAAAGGGGCTGGCAGAAACAGGGTCTACGGCCAACCGCTTCCAACCCCTGAAGAAATACGTCAATCAAAAGAATATCTCTGGCAAGAGGTCAGGGCATTTGCCACCGGAAAAATACATTGTTTTAATGTTAAAGTGGTCAAAGATATCAGGTGGAGAAAATCAAGTACTAAAAATCTCCAATTAGTGGTCATACGTCCCTTGGGCTATCGCCTGACCAAAAACTCTAAAATGCTCTACCGCCAACCTGCCTATTTAATATGCACCGATCCCTTTTTGGATATTGGGGAACTGTTGCAGGCCTATCTATGGCGGTGGGGTATCGAGGTGAACTTTAGAGAAGAGAAAACACTGCTTGGTTGCGGCCAGGCACAGGTGAGGAACTCCACGGCAGTGGAAAAAGTACCGGCTTTTGTAACGGCCGTTTATTCCATGATCCAATTGGCAGACTACCATGCCAGCAAGGCAATGGAAAATTTAAGTTTACCAAGGGCTAAATGGTATCCCGTCAAAGCCAAAACCAAAAAAACCACAGGGGACATTATAAATAATTGCCGTTCACAAATGTGCGCTAAAAGCGCAGAAATCAATTTCTCCGACTTCGTGAATCTTCAGCTAAATATGCAAAGTCGTAAAATTAGACCCAATCCCGCCCTAAGCGCTCTAATGTACAGTCGTAAATAGCCAAACTCAAGCAATTGAAACAAAGTTTCAATTAATCAAAGTACCATAATAATTGCCAAAATCAATTTTTATTAGCAATTTCAATCCTTCGATTTTTTTATTAAATTACTATAACAATGAAAACCACATCATTACTACTTTTTATATTTTTAATTTTTGCTTGCAACTCACCAAAGGAACAAAAAACAACCACTAAAAAAGAAGCTCCTTTTATGTGGGAGAATGCCACCGTTTACTTCCTTTTAGCTGATCGCTTTAATAATGGCAATCCTGATAATGACTATAATTTTGGAAGAACACAAGATGGTGCTACATTAAGGAGCTTTATGGGTGGAGACATTAAAGGCATCACTCAAAAAATAAAGGATGGCTATTTTAATGATTTAGGGGTTAATGCTATCTGGGTTAATCCATTGGTAGAACAAATTCATGGTTCAGTAGATGAAGGCACAGGAAAAACTTATGGTTTTCATGGCTATTGGACCAAGGACTGGACCGCTTTAGACCCGAACTTTGGAAGTATGGAGGATCTAGCCGAATTAGTGAAAACCGCACATGAAAATGGAATCAGAATTCTTTTAGATGTAGTTATGAACCATACAGGCCCTGTTACGGATCAAGATCCACTTTGGGATGGCTGGGTGAGAACTGGCCCGAATTGCACCTACCAAGATTGGGAAAGTACGGTTAAATGTACTTTGGTGGACAATCTGCCCGATATTTTAACTGAATCTGAAGAAGAATTGGAGCTTCCTCAGCATTTATTAGACAAATGGGAAAAAGAAGGCAGACTGGAAAAAGAATTAGCTGAATTAGACGAATTCTTTGAACGCACTGGTTACCCAAGAGCACCAAAATACTACTTGATAAAATGGATTACCGATTACATCAGAGAATTTGGAGTGGATGGATTTAGAGTAGATACTGTAAAGCATACGGAAGCCGGAATATGGGGAGAATTATATGCAGAAGCTTTAAAAGCTTTAAGAGATTGGAAAAATGAAAATCCTGAAGAAAAACTAGATGATTTAGATTTCTATATGGTGGGAGAAATTTATAATTACTCTATTTATGATGGCTTAAATTATACTTATGATGGTGATACTGCGGTCAATTTCTTTGATGAAGGCTTTCATAGTATGATCAATTTCTCTTTGAAATGGGAGCTGAAAGACAAACATCCAGATCAGGTATTTGCCACTTATGACAGCCTATTAAATGAAGGAGAATTGAAAAACAAATCAGTTTTAAATTACCTTTCTTCCCACGATGATGGCAATCCTTTTGATGCGGATAGAACCAATGTTTTTAATACAGCTAATTATTTAATGCTTACGCCAGGAGCTGCACAAATTTATTATGGAGATGAAACGGCTCGTCTGCTTAATGCTGATGCAGAGGGTGATGCCAAATTACGCTCCTTAATGAACTGGGATGAACTAGAAGCGGATGCCAAAAGAGATGGCTACAGCATAAAGGAAATCCATAATCATTGGCAAAAATTGGGACAGTTTAGAAAAAACCATCCTTCTATCGGAGCAGGCACACATCAAAAATTATCAGATGCACCTTACACCTTTAGCAGAACATTAAAGCAAAATGAGTATGAAGATAAGGTGATGGTGGTAATGAATGGAGACATCAAAGAAGTAGCCGTTGAAAACGTTTTTGATGAAAATCGAGAAGTAAAGAACTTCTATACTGGCGAAACTGCAACTGTTAAAGACGGGAAATTAATATTCGAAAAAGATAGTAGGATATTGCTTTTAGAAGGGGTATAAAAAATAAAACCCGCTAGATCTTGAATCTTGCGGGTTTAAATATTTTAAAATCAGAAAGTTTTTACTCCTGATGCATCCATTCTTTTTTGGCCATTAACTCCCCATCTGATTCTTCATTGTCGGGGTCATCCACGCAGCAATCCACCGGACAAACTGCGGCACATTGCGGCTCTTCATGGAAACCAGTACATTCCGTACATTTTCCGGTTACGATATAATAGAATTCATCAGAAACGGGCTCTTGCATTTCTTCTGCATCCACTTCTGTTCCGTCTATTAATTTGGCTTTTCCAGAAAGGGAAGTCCCTCCTGCCCAATTCCATTCTACTCCACCTTCATATATTGCTGTATTAGGGCACTCTGGTTCGCAAGCACCGCAGTTAATACATTCGTCTGTGATCATTATTGCCATAACTGAAAAAATTTAAGCTTTTCGCTAATTTAGTTAGTATAACAACAAAATTACAAAGAATAAGTTTGAACGGACAATAGTTTAACAGAAATAAATTAGAGAATATACTTATTTAAATAAGTTCTATATTGAATTCATAATTTCTATTTGACTAAAACACCTCTTCATTCTTTGTGACAGAGATATATTTATGATAATAAAATCTTGGAATAGTTTTAATAAATATATTTCACTATAATTATCCTTTGCTTAATTAATAGTAAAGACCAAACATACTAGCCTTTTTTGTACAAATGCATTAAAGAGCTTTTTTTTATCAGAATCAAAGTCAATTGTACAAAGATTTACTTTGTTTAGTATCCATGAAATATAAATAAAACTGTCATAATAACTCTTAAATTTTGAAAATGAAGAGCTTAATATTTATACTAGCTAGCCTCATGTTTAGCACTAAAGTTTTGAGTCAAACACTTGATGAACAATATGGAAAAGATGTAAAATCAATAGACGCTATTATTAATGCTTATTATGAGGTTATTTCTGGCTCTAGTGATGATCCTTGGCAATTTGAAAGAGATAAATTTCTGCATTCAGTCAAGGCCGTAATCATAAGATTGGATGATAATGGCAAAGCAGACTTTCATTCACTTGAAGTTGAATACATTCCCATGGGTCTTAAGCCAAGAGAAGACTTTTATGAACATGAACTAAAACGAATAGTTAGCAAATATGGTAATATAGCTCAGGTATGGAGCGCTTTTGAAATCAGGACTGATCCAGAAATCCCTTCAGATATTAGAGGGCTGAATAGCATTCAACTTCATTATGAAAATGACAGATGGTATATCGATAGTTGGACAGCTCAAATGGAATCTGAACAGAACCCCTTAGTACAGAACTTTTTAAAGGACCACTAATATTGCCCATCATTCTATTAAGAATTAATCGCCAGACAATGTTAAAAATTCTTTAGAAATAGCCCAAATAGCCACTATGTAGATTTAATTGAAGTAGATATAAACTTGTGTTGCAATTATAGAAACAAGAAGCCACAAACTTGAAGTTAATGATTTAATTAAAATACTGAATTTTATATGCTTTATATGCAATTTATATAGAATTTAAATGTATTTTTCTAAGAAAATATTATATATTTAAATTTACTTAAAATAAAAGACTCTCCCCATCAATTTAACAAGCAAAGTGATGATCAAGGGCTATATTAATTCTTTCATATGGGGTACTACTTTGCTTTTGCATGTCAACATATATTCACAAAGTGTGGAGATAAAAGATAGTGCAACAGATGCCCTTGAAAAAAGTAACAAGAATTCACAAAAAGCTTTATGGTATGGAAGCATGGATCATTATAATAAAGATAGTTCTCTTTATTATATCAATAAGGGTATTGAATTATTAGATCGAGATGAGCCTCTTCATCAAAAAAAGATTGAAAGTTTACAGCAATTAAAGAAGACTATTATTAACCAAAATCTTTCATCAGATCAAGTTTCTGCTTTGAGTAGAGCCTATCAGGATAAGGCCCTATGGTTTAAAGAAATGCCCCATTTTAACCGCGACAGTACTGTATTTTATTTTGACATGGCTGCTCTCCTACTCCAAAACAGCCAGCCATTACAATATAAACGTTTGGCTGAGCTTTATCTTGATATAACGGATAGAGCCAACAGATCCCATAATTTTATTGTGGTGGATTCGCTGGCACCTATCGGTTGGTCTTATTACGAGAAAATCCTGGAAAATAAGAAAGACAAGGTCTTAGGGTATGACTTATTGATCAATTGGGCTTTGATAAAGATTATAAGAGGAGAACCAAAACCTGGACTTGAGCTTTTTGAAAAAGCTATGGATTTACTCAAAGATGACCCCCGACCTGAAATTCAGCTTAAGGTATTGAATAATAAGGGCAGATTTTATTATCAATATGGTTTACCCGAAGAAGAAGAATTTGGAGTTCAATATTTAAAGGAGAGTATGATGGGTTATGAAAAATCAGATTATCCGGGGAAAAATGAGGCGCTAATCCTGAGCTATAAACTTTTATCATACCATTTCGAAGATATTTTAAAACCTGATTCAAGCAACTATTATTTGTATAAAATAGAAGAGCTATTACCTCAGATCACTAATCCCTTTCATCATAGCTGGTATTACTATGCCATGGGCAGCAACCTTATCGATAAGGAAAAATACGAACAGGCCAAACCATACTTATATAAAACCATCAAATTGATGCAGGAGAATAATTTACGTACTATTGATGTTTATCAATTTGCGCATTCCCGTTTAGGAGATATTGCCAAGGCAGAAGGAAGATATGACGAAGCCATAAGCTATTATGAACAAGCGAGGAATTCCTCCATAGAAATCAATACAAAATCAAATACGGCCTATTTTATTTGGAAATTATACGGTCTATATGAGCTAATGGGCGATTTCAAAAAAGCGTTGGAACACTACATTGAGTATTCTGAGGCTAACAATGTCATAGAAGTAGAACGAAACAAAAGAAGCCTTCGTGAAAGTGAACTGCAGCTGAATGTGCTAAATCAAGATAAAGAGCTCGCAGCTAATCAGCAAAAGCAAACCATCTACATATGCACGATAATTATTGGTGCATTATTAATCGGATTACTGTACCGCAATTTTAGGCTTAAACAAAAAAGTAACCAGAAACTAGAAGCATTAAATGGAGAGTTGGCAGATAAAAATATATTGCTTGATAAACGTAATGCTGAAAACGAACTGCTGCTCAAAGAAATACATCATCGCGTAAAAAACAATCTGGAACTGGTCAAAAGTTTAATTTCATTACAGTCTGCTCAGATAGATGACCCTGCCACTAAAGAGGCCATGATGGCCAGTCAAAATCGGGTTCAATCTATGGGCATTATTCATCAAAAATTATATCAGGGAACAAATCTAGGAAGTATAGAAATGAAGGATTACTTTCTAAATCTTAGTGAAGGTATTTTGGACACCTTTAATGCAGAGGAAAAAGTGAAGATCGAGTGTGCCATGGAAAACTTAGAGCTAGATGTGGATACAGCTGTTCCCATTGGGCTTATTGTAAACGAGCTGTTGACCAATGCTTTAAAATACGCTTTCCCTAAAAATGAACAAGGCACCATTTACATCAGTTTAGAAAAAAATGAGGACAATTTAAAATTGAAAGTAAAAGACAACGGAGTGGGCAAAGTCTTAGGTATAGCCCTCCAAGGTACTGGCTTCGGTTCGCAATTAGTGAAATTATTAACCGAACAGCTTAATGGGAAAATGCAAGAGCATAACGATCAAGGTACCCATATTGAATTTGATTTCCTCCTAAAGAAAAGTGCGTAAATGAGCGAGAAATTTAAAATATTAATTGTGGAAGATGAAATGCTTATTGGAGCCAATATCTCCTTACAATTAAATGAATTAGGGTACGAGGTTACTGGTATCATTCCTAGAGGAGAGGAAGCACTTCAGCATATAGATGAAAATACTCCTGACATAATACTTCTGGATATAAATCTAAAAGGAGAGCTAGATGGTATAGAAACTGCTCTAGAAATGCAAAAAAAACATAATATTCCGATTATTTATTTGACGGCCAATACAGATGAGGCCCATTTTAATCGAGCTAAAGAAACAAAACCCTACGGTTTCATATCAAAGCCTTTCAAAAAACTAGATTTGCAACGTACAATTGAATTAACAATCAACCAACTTGATTCAAAAATCAGAAATAATACTGATACTGAAGCTCAAAATAACAGTTCTTTCATATTAAGCGACTGCATTTTTGTAAGACATTTAAATTCAATGGTAAAGGTAGATATCAAAGACATCCTCTACATTGAAGCGGAACGGAATTATTGTCGAATATTTTCCAATAGCAAAGAGTATTTAGTGGTCATGTCTCTTAAAGAAATGGATGAAAAACTCCCCGCTAAGCATTTTCTAAGAACTCACCGTTCGTACATTATCAATCTATCTCAAATTAAAGAGATAGCTGCAACTCATGTAGTGATTGGAAACAAAGCTCTTCCCGTTACAAAAGCGCAAAGGGAAGAATTGCTGAAGCGTATACAAGCTATTTAATTCCTTCGGACAGAAAACCAGCACCTTCGGACAGTAAATCAGGGCATTCGTCCTTGATCGATTTGATTTCAATTTGATAGTCAGTTGATTAGCAAATGTTTACTAAGCATTTAAACTAATCCACTATCAATATGACAGCTGTAAATCAAAAAACAGAAAGACTTCATTCTCTGGATTCACTCAGAGCCATTATGATGATACTGGGGATCGTTTTACACACTGCCAATACTTATAGTGGTGGAGAACCCGGTCCTGGTTGGCCTTTAAAAGATCCAGAGTCAGGGAACGAATTGCTTAAATGGTTGGGCTATACTATTCATAATTTCAGAATGCCTATTTTCATGTTGGTGGCTGGTTTTTTTGCTGCATTATTATTTTATGAGCGATCACCCAATAAAATGATCATAAATAGGGTGAAACGAATAGTATTCCCATTTATCCTTTTTGTCTTCTTACTGTGGCCATTGGTAATGCTAGGTTTTTCTTACTCACAACAGATCTTCGGTCTTACTTATAATTATACCTTCTCTAGTTTTTTCGAAAACCCATTTAATCTGATCCCACAACGCACTATGCATCTTTGGTTTTTATATTACCTGATTATGTTTTCTGTTGCTTCATTTGGATTGGGAAAGCTATTTCAAAACCTACCCTCAGTTACTAACATTATTAAGATGGTTTTCGAGAAAATTATCAGAAAACCGCTCTTGAAGCTAGTTTTCTTTTCACTCATCACTTTTTTGATATTGATCGCCATGGATTCTTACTGGGTGGCCACCTCTTTGAGTTTTGTGCCTGATAGTGGTACTTTTAGCTTTTACTTCTTCTTCTATTTAACTGGCTGGATACTCTTTAAATCAAAGCATTTGTTATCATCTTTCATGCAGTATGATAGGCTGTTTACGTTCCTAAGTCTGGGAATCTTTACCCTCTATTTTTTAGCGGATAGGACAGAATTCTCCAATGCCCTAACAGCAGGGATCAGATCGGTGACTTGTTGGCTCTTTATTTTTGGTTTCACAGGTTTGTTTTTGAGATATTTCAGTAAGCACTCGGCAATAGGGCGCTACATTTCGGATTCAGCCTATTGGGTATATTTACTCCACTTACCTTTAACTGCATTTTTGCCAGGACTATTGGCAGGCTGGGCAATTCCTGCCTTGCTCAAATTCGCCATAGTTGCTTCCGCTACCACCTTTATTTGCTTTTTCACCTATCACTTTCTCGTAAGAAGCACTTTTGTTGGAGAGTTTCTGAACGGAAGGAAGTATTCCAGGAAACTTGGTGATATAAAGCCTTTGGAAAAGCCGGTGATGCCCAATATGACTTTAGTAACTGATGACAATTGAGGCTACTATATGAAGGTTTCAGCTTTTAAGAAACTGTGAATAATATAAGATCAGAGCAAAGGAACATTGCATCATAAACATAATATAACAGCTTCATTATCATCAGCCACTTGCTATACGAAAATAAAACAAGACCCATAAACCAAAATTAACTCATGAAAAAAGCACTAATTATTCTGATTTTCCTTCAGATTTCAAATGTTGCCTTTGGTCAAGAAAAGAAGGATTATACTCTTTCCTTTAATCATACTGCACTCTCAGTTAAAGATGTAAATGTATCCGCTACATTTTACACAGACGTTCTTAATTTAGAAATCATTCCCTTACCCCCGGAGGCAAAAGACGTAAAATGGATTTCAATGGGCGATGGAAAAGAATTACACCTAATCTCACTTTTAAAAGATGAAATTAAGACCAATAAGGCCATCCATCTTGCTTTTTCAACTGCCAATTTTGATGAATTTGTTAAGAACCTGAAAGCAATGAATATTGAATACTCAGATTTCCCTGGAAACAAAAATAAAATTAATGTAAGACCTGATGGAATAGAACAAGTTTTCTTGCAAGACCCGGATGGCTATTGGATAGAAGTGAATAGCATCAATCAATAATTAAATAACCAAAAAATCCTTACATATAAACATTACGATTAACAATGAACATCAAAAATACAGCAATAGCACTTATCACACTGATAAGCCTTTGTAGCGGCCAACTGCTTGCCCAAAAAAGCAATTATAGTGAACTCATTGCCAAAAAAGCCGACAAAATAGAACAGAAGGTGATAGACTGGCGAAGGGATATTCATCAAAATCCCGAATTGGGTAATCGGGAATTTCGAACGGCAGCTATGGTTGCCAAACATTTAGAGTCTTTGGGCATGGAGGTAAAAACAGAGGTTGGCATTACTGGCGTCATTGGTATTCTAAAAGGTAATTTTCCAGGTCCAGTTGTAGCTTTACGAGCAGATATGGATGCATTACCAGTAACAGAGCGGACCCCTGTTCCTTTTGCTTCTAAAGTGAAAACCATATATGACGGCAATGAAACCGGAGTGATGCATGCTTGTGGTCACGATGCGCATGTAGCAATTCTAATGGGAGTTGCTGAAATTTTAACAGGCATGAAAAATGAGCTAAAGGGAACCGTAAAATTTATTTTTCAACCTGCCGAAGAAGGTGCTCCTAAGGGAGAAGAAGGCGGTGCCGAACTCATGGTAAAAGAAGGAGCATTAGACAACCCAAAAGTGGATGTTATTTTTGGATTGCATGTTATTGCCCAAGTTGAGGCAGGAACAATCACCTACCGTCCAGGAGGCATGTTTGCTGGAGTGGCTGATATGAAGATAACGGTAAAAGGAAAATCTTCACATGGTGCTGAACCCTGGGCATCTGTGGATCCCGTGGTCACATCGGCCCAAATCATTAATAATCTTCAAACTATCATCAGTCGAAATGTAAATATCACCAGAAATGCAGCGGTTGTTACTATCGGTGCAATCCATGGTGGAAATCGTTCCAATATCATTCCTGAGCAAGTAGAGATGCTTGGTACAGTACGCACTTTAAGTGAATCTGACGAGAAACTCATATTTGAACGCATACGTCAAATAGTGACCAAAACTGCAGAAGCAAATGGTGCTGAAGCCATAATTGAGCTACCCTATTCATCACATTACCCTGTTACCTTCAATAACGTAGAACTAACTGCCAAAATGCTCCCTACTTTAAAGAAAGCAGCGGGTGAATCAAATGTTATTTTGGTGCCAGCAGAGACTGGAGCAGAGGATTTTTCATTTTTCGCCAACGAAGTACCAGGCCTGTATTTTAACATTGGCGGCTTACCAAAAGGTACGGATCCGGAAGCTTCTGCTCCCCATCATACCCCTGAATTTTTTCTTGATGAAAGCGGCTTTGTTACTGGCATTAATGCAATGGTCAATTTGGTAGTGGATTATATGGAAATGGGAAAGTAGAAGTAAAATAAAACAATATTTAGCAAAAATATCTATGCAACCTAAAATTAAGAATATGAAAAACGAAGAAAAAAATATTGGCAGAAGAAAATTCATTAAAGTATCTACTCTTCTAACTGCAGGACTCGTCTCAACACCACTGATGAGTTTTTCTCAACCCAGTTCAACTCAATCTGCAGAAAGCATTTACTTAATTGGACCTCAAAAAGGTTATTCTCCTCAAATTGGGACGCTACTTTCTACCATGACCATGATGCGTGAATGGGTAATTGCTACTGTGAAAGACTTATCTATTGAACAATTAGATTTTCAAATAGATGATCAATCAAATTCCATTGGCGCTATGCTTCTACATCTTGCTGCCACTGAAAAATATTATCAGTTAAACACTTTTGAAGAAATGGAATGGGGCACCTGGAGTGAGGAAATAAAAAAAGAATGGGATGTGCCAAGCGGCCTTGGAGAAGAAGGACGTAAACAAATAATAGGAAATGATATTGATTATTATTTATCAAAGCTTAAAGAAGTTAGAGAAGTAACAAAAAAGGAATTTGCAAAAAGAGATGATGAATGGATAATGAAATCCGAACCATTTTTCAATAATGAACCAACTAACAATTATTGCAAGTGGTTTCATGTTTGCGAACATGAATCGAATCATCGCGGACAAATGAAGTTTATAATTCAAAGATTTCAAGCATAGTTGCAGAGAAGAATAGTGTCTTATTCAACTGCAAATAAATAGGCGAACTAAACTTTTTGATTTGACAATGAGAAACAGCAACATCAATTGTTTTTGCGACTGGGGGCACACTCATTCTTGCTTCTCGCCAGCAATTAAAACTATATGAATAAATTCCCGAACGCATTCGTCATCATACTTTCTGCAATACTTTTTGCATGGGTATTAACTTTTATCATTCCTAAGGGAAACTATCAGCGAGAATTTGATATTGTAAATAATCGAAACAATGTGGTACCCAATTCATATGAACAAAAAGAAGCACCACATCTCTCAGCTTTCAGTGCGCTCCTTGCCATACCCAAGGGTATTGCGGGACGAGCTGATTTAATCACATTAATTCTATTGCTCGGTGGATGTTTCTACTTAATTGAAAAGACGGGAGCACTTAATCAGGGGTTGAATCAACTCATCACATTGCTGAAAGGAAAAGAGCTATTTGCATTAGCAATTATCATCTTATTGTTCTTAACTGCCGGATTTACCATTGGATTACAAGAAGAAATTATAGCCTTGACCCCTATTTTACTATTATTTGGACGGACCCTTGGCTACAATTCATCAACAATTGTAACAGCAAGCTATGGATCAGCAGTTGTTGGTGCTGCCTTCAGCCCTTTAAATCCCTTTGGAGTGGTAATTGCTCAGAAAGAAGCCGAACTCGAATTACTATCAGGCACAGCCTACAGATTTGTATTTCTGCTTATTGCCGCTATAGTTTGGACCTTAATCGTCCTTTACTATGCGAGGAAAAATCGTGTGGAAAAAGTTAAACTGGAACTAGAGATAACAGGACTAACGACCAGAAACAAAATAATTTTGGCATTACTTGCGCTTACATTTGCTATCGTTACCTATGGATTGATAGTGCTTAACTGGGGTTTTATTGAAATGTCTGCCTGCTTTTTTGCTTTAGGTTTAATATGTGGATTAATTGCAAATTTTGGTTTCAATAAGACTACTGAGCTATATGTTAATGGTTTTAAAGAAATGGTTTTTGCTTGTATAATTATTGGTCTTGCAAATAGTATTTCAATTATTTTGAGTGAGGGATTCATTGTTGACACTATTGTGTACGGACTTTTTTCTCCTTTAAAGAATATTTCACCTTCCATTTCTGCTGTTCTTATGATGGTATCGCAAGCCATTCTTCATTTTCCAATACCAAGCTACTCAGGACAGGCTATTTTAACGATGCCAATTTTAACACCCCTGGCTGATTTGATTGGCCTTTCACGACAAGTATGCGTTCTTGCTTATCAGTACGGAGCTATCACACTGGATTTAATTGTACCCACAAATGGTGCTTTAATGGCTGTATTAGCCCTTGCAGGAATTAAATACAATCATTGGGTAAAGTTTATCATAAAACCTACCTTTTTAATCTTGGGAATTGCTGCTCTTGCAATTTTAATAGCGGTACAAATCGGATATGAATAAAGCTGATAACAAGGCAAGAAGTAGCATAGATAGGTCCTAATTCCAGTTACGACTAAATTTTCCTTCGGACAGAAAACCAGCACCTTCGGACAGTAAATCAGGGGCTTCGTCCTTGATCGGTTTTATTACATATTGAATATCAGTTAATTAGATAGTATAAATCACAATCATTAATTAACTAAACTAAAAATGTTATGAAAACAATTAAAATTATGCTCACCACATTTATTGTTGCCATTATAAGCAGCAATATGCTAGTTGCCCAGGAGAATAAAGGGACACTATTAAATATGACTGAATTTACTATCAAACCAGGACATAATGCACAATTCAGAGAAGGTGTAAAAAAATGGAAAGAGTGCTACCTGGAAAATGAAGGAGAAAATAATTGGAATATGTGGCAAAGAGACCAGGGAGAAGGAACTGTATATGTTATGACTGGAAATATGCCTAATTGGGCAGAAATGGATAAAGTGGATGAAAAAGGAAAAGCCTGCTATGTGACTGCGCTAAACTTGATTATACCCCATATTGAAAAAGCAGACAACTCTGTTGCCCAAAGAATGCCTGATATTAGTAGAACATTTCCCGATGACGCTAAATATGTAAGAGTAACTTTTTACAATGTAAGTAATGGCAATATCTTCGAAGAAGTTATAAACGAAGTTGGTAAAGCTATCAAAGATAAAGAAGGTACACCGCGAGGTATGTGGTATGACTCTCAATTAGGAGGACCAAGAACAGCAGACTATTTTGTATCAATGCCTTTTAAAAAGTATGCAGACTTGGATATTTCACGAGATAGTCCTCGGAAAATCTACACAGATGCCGTAGGTCAAGAAAAATCTGATGAAATGGTGAAAAAATGGTATTCAACTGTATGGAATACTTGGTCATATACATACACACTAGAGTCAGAATTAAGTAATTAGGTTAGCAGGTTAAGAGGGTGTTGATGCGAATCAACCCCTTTTTCTATTTCCAATATCAAGGGTTTCTCAGCAAATGCTGATCTCATATTTTTATAAGAAAATGTGTTGAGTCCTTTGATAATTTTTACCAGACTAATTTAACTTTAGGAAAAAAATGAACTTAAAGCAATCATTCATTATTGCCTTAACCATTAGTGTCACATGCCTATTGGCGTGGGAGTTATATTGGAGAGCACAAGGCAAAATTCCTGATCTGGATGACGACAAAAACCTGTGGGCTATACAACGTGCTAAAGTAGAAACTGCCTCTGAAAATGATGTAATACTGACGGGCTCCTCTCGCGTATTATTTGATATTGACCTGAATGAATGGAAACAGGAAACAGGCATAAAACCCATACAATTAGCCAATGCAGGAGCTTCTCCAATTCCAGTTTTTCATGATATTGTACATAACACCGATTTTAAAGGGACTGTCGTTGTAGGCGTTACACCTGGTTTATTTTTTTCTACAACCATCCCTGAAGCTAGCCCCTGGAAACGGTCTCAGTCCCGCATAGACTATTATAATGACAGAACTTACGCCCAGCTACTAAACCACTGGCTGTCATTACCTCTTCAAAAAAACTTAGTCATGGTATCCACAAGTGAAGAAGGTTGGACAGATGATATTGATTTAAAGTCTTTGCTCAATACGATAGACCTGGGCAATAGAACCGGTAAACCACCATTTCCACCTTTCTATGCCTTTGCTTACATCGATGAGGACCGGAATAATCCAATGAGTGAGCGAACAGCAACTGATACTGCTTTTGCCGGTACTGTTCAAAAAGCATGGAAATTTTTTATTGAGAGCAATAAAAACCTGCCGGATAAAGAAGCTACTACCAGCTTTTTTCTGGCTGATGCCGAAAAATTTATGAAACGTGGTGGTCAGCTTATCCTATTGAGATGTCCTTCAAGCGGCTGGTTAAAAGAGGGAGAAGATCAGTTTCTGCCGCGAACTGAATTTTGGGAATATCTTGTCGAGAAGTCTCAAGCAAAAGCCTATCACTACATGGACTACGAACCACTTAAGGATTTAACATGTCCGGAATGGTCCCATTTATCAGCTCCGGACGCTAGATATTTTACTGCTGAATTAGTAAAAATAATGAAGGCCGATGGTATAATATCCAACACTAAAACCAACTAAGCATGTTATTCAATTCCTTGAGTTTCGTTGTATTCTTGATAATCGTCTTAGCACTTTATTATTCAGGAGTATTCAGTTGGACTAACCGAAAGCGTATCTTGCTTTTCTCAAGTTATATATTCTATGGATTATGGAACCCTCCTCTGGTCATCCTCTTATGGATCTCTACTGTGGTGGATTGGGTTGCAGGAAACAAACTTTCTACAGAGGAAAACCAAGGCAAGCGTAAATTATGGCTGCTATTGAGCATGGGCGTAAACCTTGGCTTTCTGGCATTCTTTAAATACAGAGATTTCCTGCTCGATAATTTTACCAATGTCGTTAATTCATATGGTTACGGGTATCAAGCTCAACCTATGGACATCATTCTGCCAATGGGAATTTCCTTCTATACGTTCCAAACGATGTCTTACACTATTGACATGTATTTAAAACGTACGGAAAGGGCTAAAACCTTTTTGGATTTTGCCTTGTATGTAACCTTCTTTCCTCAGTTAGTTGCTGGGCCAATCGTTCGGGCGCAGGATTTGATCACCCAGTTTTATGAAGAGAAAAAAGCCAGCCTTAATCAGTTTTTCTGGGGATTGTTTTTACTAACAATAGGCTTATTTCTCAAGATTGTGTTAGCAGATACACTTTTGTCAGAAACTGCAGACAATATTTTTGGTTCCAAATCTATTTTGCACAGCGTAGATGCATGGGCAGGAACACTTGCTTTCTCCGGACAGATATTTTTTGATTTTGCCGGTTATTCTACCTGCGCTATTGGTATCGCGCTCATGTTGGGCATTGTACTACCTGACAATTTTCGATATCCTTATGCAGCCATTGGGTTTTCAGATTTTTGGAAACGTTGGCATATTACCTTGTCATCCTGGCTTAGAGATTACCTCTACATTCCTTTAGGTGGCAACAAACATGGGATTGTAAGAATGTATTCTGCACTGATGATTACAATGCTTTTGGGTGGTCTTTGGCATGGTGCAGCCTGGACTTTTGTGGTTTGGGGCGCTTTGCACGGTTGTTACCTTATTATAGAACGGGTCTTAAGGAATAAAATAAAACTGAAAATCAACTCCTACAATGGGATTCTCTTGGCGCTTCTCACTTATATTCTGGTAAATTTTACCTGGGTGTTTTTCAGGGCACGAGAATTTGACACCGCCAAAAATATCATTAGATCCATGCTATTCATGAATACTGACGGTGAAAAAATATTGGCAACATTTGACGTCTTAAAGGTTTTTAGCCTTATCCTGATCCTGTTTAGCTGCCATTGGGTGATGCGAAATACCTCAATGAAGGCTGTATCCTTAAAAACACCTACATGGATATTAGGTGTCTTCTGGGCGCTAATGTTTTTCCTTATTGCTATCTCTCAAAGTGGTGGCGAACAGTTCATCTACTTTCAATTTTAATTAACGAATCAACTCATACACGAATCATCATGACTACTGCAACCTCCTTAACTCCACTTCAACCCACCGACCGCATACATTCTTTAGATATTATGCGCGGCATTGTGCTGTTCGGAATTTTGCTAATGAACATTCATATGATGGGCTTAGCAAATGCTTACAGTGATCCTACGGTAGCTGGTGGCTCAAGAGGCTGGGATCTCTACACCTGGATGGTAACCAATATGCTTTTTGAGGGGACAATGAGGGCTTTATTTTCCTTATTATTTGGTGTAGGGATGTACATTTTATTGGATAGATTAGAAAAAAAGGGTGCTGGTATAAAAGCAGCAGACATCTATTTTAGGCGCTTGCTATGGCTGTTAATATTTGGTTTGATCCACGGTTATATCTTACTGTGGACAGGTGAAATATTGTACAACTATGCCCTCATGGGGTTCTTGGTTTACTCTTTCCGCAACATGTCTCCAAAAAAACTAATATTATCTTCTATTATTTTACTGGCATTTGGCTCAGCATGGAGTTATATAGATTATAAAAAGGATGTAAAATTCATGGCTGATGTGGAGCAAGTAAATCAATATCAGGCTGAAGGTAAACCGCTCACAGACGAATTGAAAGAAGCTTCTCTCAAATGGGATCAAATCCAGTCAAAAAGAAGTCCTGAAGCTGTCGCGAAATTCAACAGCAGTATGAGAAAAGGATATTTTGATCTAGTCGCATTTCTGGCGCCTATCAACCGGGATTATAATCAGCATGATCCTTATCGCTGGGATGTTTGGGATGTACTGAGTATGATGCTGATTGGCATAGCGCTTTTTAAATTGAAAATTCTGTCTGCCGGAAAATCCTATCTCTTTTACACAATGATGGTAGTTATTGGTTATTTGATAGGCTTAAGTGTCAACTACTATGAGACCATGCACATTGTTCATCAGGATTTTTCAATGCTAAGTTTCTCTAAAACCAATATTACTTATGATTTGGGACGAGTGCCAACGGCATTAGGGCATGTTGGATTGATCATGCTATTCTGCAAACTTCCTGTGCTTAAATGGTTGAAAAGTGCCCTGTCTTCGGTGGGTAAGATGGCCTTAACCAATTATGTCATGCATTCTGTTTTTGCCCTTTTTATATTCACCGGTGCCGGATTTGGTTTATTCGGAACCTTCTCAAGGCATGAGCTACTCTATATCGTTTTTGCCATCTGGATTTTTCAGTTGATCATCAGCCCCATCTGGCTAAAATATTTCCATTTTGGACCTCTGGAATGGATCTGGAGAAATTTGAGCTATCAGAAAAAACATCGAATTAAAAAAGATCTACAGTCATGACATTAATTAAATCCAAAAGAATAGAGTCTATAGACATCTTAAGAGGCGTTGTGATGGTCATCATGGCTCTAGACCATGTAAGAGTATATTTTTATTATGGGTCTTTTTTCAATGATCCAACCAATTTGGAAACGACCACTCCTGTCCTATTCTTCACCCGTTTCATTACGCATTTTTGCGCTCCCATATTCGTCTTTTTAGCAGGTACTTCTGCTTTTCTATATGGAAGTAGAAAAGCAAAGCCAGAATTATTTAAATTCTTATTTACGCGTGGTCTTTGGCTGATTTTCCTGGAGATAGTGGTGAATACCCTGATCTGGACTTTCGATTTAACCTATAGCTTCGTGATTTTACAGGTGATTTGGGCGATAGGTATCAGTATGATCTGTTTATCTTTTCTTATTTTCCTACCCAAAAAAGTAATCCTGGCTGTAGGAATTATTCTGATTATCGGCCATAATGCATTAGACGGTATTATAATGGAAGGCCAAAGTTTGCAATCCATCCTTTGGTATGCCCTGCATCAAAGAACAAGACTTGTTTTAGAATCAGGTCAGATGATTGCTATCGGATATCCTTTGCTGCCTTGGATTGGCTTGATGACACTTGGATATTTATTTGGCACCTTTTATCAAAAAAATTATAATCCGCCACTTCGGAAAAAATGGCTATTGAGCCTTGGATTAGGAGCACTTGCAGCCTTTCTAATTTTAAGAGGGAGTAATATTTATGGTGATTTGATTCCTTGGTCAGTTCAAGCAGATACCACCACAACTATACTGTCATTCTTTAGTGTAACAAAATATCCACCTTCTTTATCCTACTTATTGATCACACTAGGCCCTGCGATGTTGTTTTTATATGCTTTTGAAAATAGCAAGAATAAATTAACAGACTTCTTTTTGGTTTTTGGACGGGTACCGCTTTTCTATTACTTCTTGCACATGATCGTGATTCACATTTTTGCTATCATTGGTGTTTTGCTATTTGGCGGCAACTGGCAAGACATGATTCTGAGCGGAGAAAATTTTAGAGCAGGGAAGCTTGCTACCTATGGATATTCGCTATTAACAGTCTATGTAGTTTGGATAGGAATCGTGCTGCTACTCTATCCTTTCTGTAAACGCTACATGCAGTACAAAGCGAATAATAAAGATAAATGGTGGTTGAGTTATTTGTAAATTGAACTGTATTATTAAATGATAAAACTTTAATAAATGAAGCACACCCTTATCTCAATTTTATCATCGCCAATAAGGTCATCATTGGTTAAAAGTTCTGGCGAACAAGTATGTCAGAGAAAATCAGTGTAGCGGATGAGAAAGCTACAGAAATACTAGAAAACTTATTTCTTAACAGAAAAGTGGTGATATTGGACACCTTAGCAGTCAATATAGACGGTGGCGGATTGCACTGCATCACTATGCATCATCCTATGTTGGTATTGAATTAATTACTTGTAGAAAGTATGATTGAAGGATTATTCATGAACATGATCAATATTTGATATCAAATACATTCAATTTAATATGAAATTTTCATTCGCTACTTTCCAAAAGGCTTTCGGTGTTAAGGGTTTTTGTACAAAATCTTTCACAATAGGAATAGAGGCTGCCCTTTCCCTGTCATCGGGATTTTCGCTAGTGGTAAGAATGCTTACTACAGCTCTATCATGTATATCTTTGGATAGCACATTATATTCTTCGAGAAAATCCCAACCACTCATGCCCGGCATATTAAGATCTAAAAAGATAATACCTGGATTAGGACAATCTTCATATACACCTTTGCTTAGTAAAAAGTCAAGACCTTCTTTGGCTGATTTTACGGATTGTATATATACATCTATTCCTTCTTCTTCCAATATGATTTTATGGTAAAAGTTTGTTGCCTCATCATCGTCAATGAGCAAAATGCAATTCAATTTTTCAATTTTATCAGTCATAAGATTTTTTCAATGGTAAAGTAAAATGAGGTACCTACTCCTAATTTTGATTTAATCCATATCTTTCCGTCATATAGCTCTACAATCTTACGACTATAGGCTAATCCTAAGCCTGTTCCATCATATTCTTCCGTGGGGTTTAAACGTTGAAAGATTAAGAATATTTTACTATAGTCTTCCTCGGCTATCCCTATGCCATTATCTTTCACGCAAAACTCTAAGTGATTGTTAATTTCCTTTGCCGATACCTCAACCACTGGCGATACTTCCGGTTTTCTAAATTTCAGCCCATTATTGATTAGATTCTGAAAAAGCATACGTAATTCAACTGGATTAGCTTTCACCTTTGGTAATTTCCTTATAATAATCTCACCATTATTTTCCTCTAAAAAAGAGGCGAAATCCAGTGAAATATTCTCTACCAGTTCTTGACAATCGATTTCCTGAAGTTCTCTTTTATTACCTATTCTACTAAATTCTAGTAAGCCTTTGATCATGATAGTCATCCTATCAGTGGCGGAATTAACATATTCTAAAATTTTCTTCCCTTGATCATCAAATTGTGAATAATACTTCTTTGATATCAATTGAGTCATATTACCTATAGTTCGAAGAGGCTCTCTCAAATCATGACTTGCAATGCTTGTAAAACGTTCAAGCTCCTTGTTTTTATTCATTAACTCAGTATTCAGGTTTTCAAGTTGAACTTTTTGAGATGATAACTTCTCTTGCTGAGTATCTAATTGAATAACTTTATCCAGTAATATATCAGAACTATCTGATAGCTTTTTATTAATACCTTCAAGCCTCGAAAAACCACTCCTAGCAATAAACACCAGCATTACAGTAATCCATATCACTACCAAAGAAATAACCATATTCATATTGGATAATTCTCTGGGGTTAACAGCCATTTCGTCTGATATTACAACAGATAGAATCGTTAGAAATGTGCAGATTAAAGCTGTATAAATACTCGCATACTTCCCAGGTAAAAGCCAACTATATAAAATAACTATAGTATATACGCTAGCCACTGCCACACTACTATCCGTTTTTAAATCAATTATAAAAATGACAGAAGTAATCATGGCCGCAATGAAAATCAGTCCAGCATTTTGAAAATGCATCATAGATTTACGGCTAGAAAACATTATTCCTCTTTGACATTTAACTGTCGTTTCAGTGCTTTAATCTCTTCTTCATAATTTTTCAATTGCTTTTCAAGCTTATAAGTTTTCAATTTGTCTTCAGGTCGTGCTTCTATCAATTTTGGTAAATCCCGAATTAAAACAAAGGCTGTAGCCAGACTTACAAGTGCAGTTAATACTCTTAATAATGCACTAAGCCTATAACCTGGCCAATAAAACATAATTGCATCAATTAGGTGTGTACTACCACATAATATAATGAATGCCCCGAATAACCAAAAAACAGGCAAAAATGGAAGATTATGTCTTTTTTGAATAAAGAAAATAATGATAGCCGGAATCACAAAATAAGCTAACCAAATGGCAATATCACTTGTAATATATAACCACCCATGAAATGATGACCATTCTCCACAAACCCAGCGAGCCGGCCAATCATCGGCCGAAAATAGCTCATTAAAAAATTCTAATACTTGTTCCATATCCCTTTAAGTTGCTTAACTAAATATACTTTTTAATTCTTGGAATTAAAAAGTTAATAATTATAATAGGATATTTTACAGCAACCTAGGCTTTTCTATGATCTGAATTCTTGATTAAGAGATATTTAATAATTATAAAGCCACAATAATTAAAATGATAAAAATTAGCTAATTTTCAACACTAGTCAGGTCATCCCCCATTTTTTATGTACTTTCCCCAGAAAGTTTCTTGCCAAGTTTCTCCCTTGTCAGTGGAAATTTCCCAAATCTGAAGAACACTATTATCCTCTTGGGGAATCCATTTAATTCTATCTATTTTGCCTTCAATAAGCTGTGACTGCATTTCCATTTTACCATCATGATATCCTCCACTTAGCAATAATGCATTTCCTGAATTTGAAATCCAGCTTTGATACCATTTCTGTGTTTTTGCATCATAAAAATTATAACTAGTACCTGCTCCGCTATCTTTTGAAACCCAGTTTTCTTGAATGCCACAACTATTCTGAATCAAATCGATACTATTGCTTCCAATATGCTGGCCCTTTTTATTATACACTTCCCAATCGCCTAACCAAAAATCAAAGGCCCTATGATTTTCGGAAATGCAATTTTGATTTTGAGAATTAACCTTTGAAAAATTTACATAATTATAAACCGTTTCATTCTTTACATTCTGTCGAAAGGCATTTGGTTTTAAATCATTCAATAAATCAGGAGTTGGGTTCTGGCTAAACCATTCTTTAAAGTGTTCTTCAATTGCATTTAATTGTTCCTTATTGTCATACATTGTCTCCAAAATAAGATCATATTCATCACCCTCAGCCCTCATCATCCTAAAACCGGAAATGAATCCATTGGCTAAGGCATATCTTCGAAATTTCGCCCAGTTATTTTCATAGAAATGATAGGCTTCCGCCTCTTTTCCTTCAATTATTTTAACATAATCAAGAACCGAAACTGAATTGGATGATTTCATTTCATCCCCATCTAGCAATTTTTCAGGGTAACTCACTTTTGTAGAAGAGACATAGAAACTGGCCTCCTTATCAGTATTTCCAACATTTATACCTTCTGTCTTGAATTGTTTTGAACCCCTAATACCAATGCCTATATTTTTGAAATCACATTGGAGAATATTTGTAGGTATGTAGGATGAAAACAGCATCAAGAAAATAAAAAATAGCTTCATATTATAAATTTTTAACTGAATCCATAAAATCATAAATCAAATCGAAATAAACATCTGGCCTATCGAGCCAACCATAATGTGCGCACTTGTCCATCAATTCTAGTTGAGAATTAGGTAGAACATTATGAGCTGTTTCAGCTACGGAAGATTCTAATAAATCATTTTTACCATGAAGGATTAATACGGGTTGTTCGAATGATTGCAAAGATTCTTTTGTATCGTAATTTATTCTTCTTAAATCAGACCAAACCAAAGCATTAAGTTGCATATTTCCTTGGGTCATTCTTTTGGCTAAAACTGGTATAAATTCTCTATTATACAAATAAGCCGGAGCCATAAATTCTCCTCGCTTTAATAATGTTCCATAGGAGGTATCCCCTTCGTTTATTTTGTTTCCATAATATTGAAGTGAATCCCATTCCATATCTGTTAGCTTACTTTGGATATCTATTAAAGAAAGTAAGGCTAAGTCCATGCCTCCTGAAGAAGATTGAATCATGGCCTTTACTCTTTCAGGATGTTTGGAGGCATAGTAGTAACCTAATATCCCGCCAAAGGAATGCCCTAGTAATGTCCATTTTTCAATTTTAAGGTGTATTCTTAAGGCTTCAATATCTTTAACCATTAAATCCATAGTTACAGTATTGCTATTAATTTCTTCCAAAGTGGACTTTCCGGTACCTCTTTGATCATAAATAATAGCTTGATACTTTTTACCCAGCTCCATTGCCAATTCACCAAACCCATTACTGTTCATTCCAGGGCCTCCATTAATTATAAGGATTGGTTCACCTTTACCGAAAATTTCATAATGAAGCTTTCCGCCATTTGAAACAAAAGTATTGCTTTGCGCAAAAGCAATCGGACTGATCAAAAAACCCAGGAGAATTAACTGAAAAATAATTTTTGATAGCTTCATGGTCTTCTTGAAATGGAATGAAAAATAGTTAATTCCTGAAAATAAATTAAATTCCAATGAAGTAATTAAACATTAAATGCTTGGTTATTACCGCATAATAAAATTTTGAAAATCTAAACACTATTAAAAATAAACAATATTAAAGTGCTTCTCAACAGAATACGTATATTTTTTAACCATAAAGTGAAAACTGATAAAACATGTCTAAATCTCAACTGATTTTACTTTTATGAGTACAATAGAACAAGCTTTACCATCTAATGACAAAAAACTACTTTCAGAAAATTCGAAATTTCCTCTACAGCCCTGATTTTCTCAAATCAGCTTTAGTTACATTTGGCATTGTAGTACCAGTTTTAGTTGGATTAAAAGTTGACCTACTTCCCTATTTCCTAAGTATTTCCATTGGCGTGTTTTTAACATCCAGTAGTGATGTTCCGGGTAGCCGAAAACACAAAAGCATTGGGATTTTGATTGCTACGGCTATTGCTACTCTAGCAACTATCATTATCACTTATGCAGCTTCCAATTTTTATATTTTGATTCCTGTAATGGCATTGCTCCTCTTTGGGATTTCCTATATTTCTGTTTATGGTTTTCGTGCTTCTTTAATTTCATTTGCCGGTTTATTGGCTATTGTATTAAGTTTTGCTCACCAACAAATAGGCGCTGAAATCTTTATCAATGCCATGTTCATAGGAATTGGTGGCCTTTGGTATTTACTACTTTCCAGTCTTTTTCATCCTCTTTTACAAAAACGTCAGATTAACAATGGCTTGACAGAATGCTTAAACTTAACCGCAGAATATATTCGAATAAGAGGAAAACTGGCCTTATCAACTGAAGAGGGGTCTAAGTTGAAAAGTAAACTTTTTGATTTGCAAGTCAATATCAATACAACCCATGAAACTTTAAGGGAGCTCTTGCTAACGGAAAGACAAAGCTCCGGATTCTCTAACTACAAAAGAAAGCAACTGCTAATCTTCATAGAACTAATTGATATATTAGAGCTTTCCATGGCCAATCCTGCCAATTACGAACAAATTAATAAACTATTTAAAAATCAAATTCAGTTTGTCCATCCATTTATTGAATTAGTGTTTCAATTGTCCAACAGGCTGGAACAAATGGCTGAGGCAATGCAAAAAGGAAAAGAATTACCACTTAGGGATGATTTAGAGCCAATGATTGAAAAATGTAAGGAAAGCATTCAAGCTTATGTGAAAGAAGTGAAATTGCCGAAAGCAAGAGAAGGTGCTTTATTGCTCCACAATTTATTGGATTATGAAGAAAGTCAGCTACAGAAAATTCAGTCTGTGGAAAGAATTTTCCACGATCTTGAAAATCAAAACAAAGTTGGTTTAAAGAATAAAGAAGGCAAGCAGTTTATTACCCAGCAGGATTACGACCTGAATATCCTAAAAGAAAATTTCAGCTTTAAATCTCCCATATTTAAGCACTCCGCTAGGTTAACTATTGCCATGTTGTTAGGCTTTGGGATAGGAACCTATTTTTCCTTACAAAACACTTATTGGATATTATTGACCATAGTGGTCATTATGCGCCCCGGATATACTTTAACCAAAGAACGATCGAAGCATAGGTTATATGGAACTTTTATTGGTGCAGCCATAGCTGCTGTAGTTGTATTAATTACCCAAAACAGTTATGTATATGCAGTTCTCTCTATACTTTCTCTCACCTTGGCCTTGAGTTTTATACAGAAAAACTATAGAACCTCCTCTATTTTTGTAACGACCAGTATTGTTTTTATTTACGCCCTCATTAACCCCGATGCTTTTGAAGTCATTCAGTATAGAATCGTAGATACCATTATAGGAGCTTCTATTGCCTTTACAGCTGGTTCATTGCTTTGGCCTGCTTGGGAATCTTACAGCATCAATACCACCATCATACAAGCCTTAAGAGCCAACCGGAAATACTTGGCTGAAATCAATCGCTACTATCATCAGTCAGATGGTTTAACCGAATACAAATTAGCCAGAAAGGATGCCTTTTTGGAAATGGGAAACTTAAATGCTGCTTTTCAGCGGATGAGTCAAGAACCTAAATCACATCAGGATAATTTAGGAAAGATCAATGAAATAGTGGGCTTAAATCACACTATCTTGACTGCTATGGCCGCTTTAGGCACTTATATTTTAAATCATAAAAATGAAAGCGCTTCGGAAGATTTTGAAGTTATCATCAAAACAGTGGATACCAATCTAAGACAAGCATTGCAATCTTTACTAAAGAAAGCTAAAACCGAAAATGTCGCAAAAGAAAAATTAGAAGAAGCCTACCAACATTTGGAAGAAAAGTTTGAAAATTTAGTGGCCATTCGAACCAAAGAATTGGAAAAAGAGGAATATAAACCAATCGATCCTGAATTCAGAAAGAATTTGCAAGCTACCAGATTAATAACCGATCAACTGAAATGGCTCGTTACCATTTCTGGAAATTTAAAGAAAGTCATTAGCAGTTTAAAGAAAGAATAGAGCTGGCCACAATAGTTCAGGAACCCTTTAATGCCATCAAGACTTGTGAATGAATAAGAAGGGACCTAACTCAAAATTTTAGTAAATGAATCAGGCTATCAACTAGGTTCACCTTACCTACTAGTCTAAAAATCACCAACTATTTTTGAGCTCATTACCAAATAGAAAGGTAATACCCCTCTAAATACGATATTTAAAATTCCTGACCTACAAACACAAAATCGCTCAAGGCTTCATTGTCTCCAAATGTTCCTGAACGTGGTGCAGGCTTTAATCTTTCTAGATAAGTATATAGTTCGGTCAATGTTAAAATACGGTCAGAACCCCCTAAATCCTTCAAAGCTTCTAATACTTTCCTTGCAAAGGGAGAGTGCTCGCCTGGAATACCATCAGAAACATACTCCTTACCTCCAGATGTTAAATATCTACGGGTTTTATAAGAAAGCTTTCTTGCTAACATTTCTTTATCATCTTGCTCAAAAGATTGCAAACCACGATTTGCTGCAATTCGCGGATCGAAAGTCCCTCCAAAACACACGTCCATGGCTAAAAAAATATGTTCACAAGGGATATTATTGATTACTGATCGTAAACGAGCATGAGAAATATAGGATGTTTTACTTTTATCATTTGCTAAAGAATTCTTAGCAACAACATATCCCTCTCCAAAATCTTCATCAAACTGACCATGTCCTGCAAAGAATATCATCAGCTGGTCCTGCGGCTTATAAGATTTTCGGTTGTACTCTAGAATTTTCTCAAATACTTCATTTTGGGTAGGATTTTCAACCACTTCAACTTGAAAGCCATAAAGCTTCTTCAACTGCTCTGCAATTGTTTTTCCATCATTCACTGGATTCACCAAATCGGACCAATTATCATACTTGTCAGTGGCAAATACTAAAGCATAATCCTTTCTGTCGATAGCGACAGCATCTTTTACAGCATCCATTCCTACTAAAATGGATCGTTTGGAAGAAATTGTTCCTCCCGAAATGGACACGGCAGTCACCTTAAAAATAATTTCCCCATCTGGCAAGAAAAGCTCCTCTTCCAAGTTCATTTCATTCTGTCCAGGTTCAATCGTATATTGTTTTGAACCTAACTTTGCATTATTTTTCTTTGCATATGCTTCCATTGAAACAGATTGCAAACCATCTGAAGATTTGACTTTCGCTTTGAAAACGACTTTGTTTTCAGTGCTATTTGTGTACTCCAGGTTAGGATTTATCCAGCTTATACTTGGCATTACCATCTTATCGCCCGCTATAGCACTTGGCTCAATTTTAATAGCAGCAGTCTTCGTTGAAACGCCTTGTCCTAGTAAACAACCCGAGTAAAAAAGTACTAGAATGGGAAAAAGAACGTATTTTAATCTTTTTAAATTTTTCATGATCTTAATGCTTTATAATTCTACCGGTCTTCCGCTCGGTTCCGTTACGCTGAGTAACTTTTAATTTGTATATATAAATTCCAGTGCTTAAAGAAGAACCATCTCGTGTAGTTTGATCAACCTGATCAAAATTTAACAACTGATAACCCTCTCTCAGTTCACTTGTCCATGACTTCTCTGCTAATAGCCTTCCACTAAGGTCTAATATTTGAATAGTTGCTTGGGCATTTTGAACGTCAGAAATATTAACAGGAACATTTAACCTGGAATTAAATGGGTTCGGATATGGGGAACCAATTAACAATGCACCTAAATCAAATCGATCGGTTGCGTAACGATCAAATACCAACTTGAAATGATATGCTTTTTTTCCTCGGAATTGATATTCTGACTTCTCAGTTATGTCAATCTTTTGCAAGGTTTCCATATCCACCAAATAAAACTGGCCGTTAAGAAATTCATCTGCATTCCAGGAAAGACTATTGAATTGATCTTCTTTTGATGTGTTGACGGTAAAATCCCAAACATGATAGTCTTTGGTTTTTACAACATCCCATCTGTAATTATCCCACACAGATTCAATTTGTTTGAAACTGATCTCCACATGCTCTCCTAATGCAGGAGGATTAGCTTTATCCCAACTGTCCAAACCATCTTTTGCAGTTTCATGCATGGCTACTCCACCTTTTGCTCTAAGTTCTCCTTGCACCAAATTGAGGATCAATTCTACAGAAGACTCACTTCTCTCAGTCACTGCAGTACTTCTTAAGGCCGAGTTATTAGTAACATCAGCCTCTACACTCATATTCTCTTGAACCAAAACAAAAGCACCTTGATGAGGAGCAAGCGTTGTAGCTGTTACGAATCCCTCTTCATCAAAAACATACAAGTCTCCCACTTCAGGATTATTGGCCTGAATAACCTCCCAGTCGATACTAATAGGATAAGGATTTCCTATTTGGTTCCAGCCAGCTTTTAAATTCCACCTGGCTTTATTGCTAGTTTTATAAGGAAATACATTGCCAGCTCCAAAATTAATTGAAGGCTCTTCTATGACGGTAGTAAGCCAATAAGACTCTCCAGACTCGACATTACCAATAGAAAGAAATTCATCATAAGCTTCCCTCTCCGGGTTCCAGTGAAACACCTTAAAATTCGATTCAGAATAGGTCTGTCCTAAAGAAGTTTCAAAGATATCTCTTAACGAACTATTTTCTGACTGAAGATTATAAGGAACAGAAAACATCCTGTAATCTCGACTAGTCTTCCCTACACCGATTCTCTCAGTTGGTAGATTTGCTAAGGCCCCAGAAGAAGAAACAGAACGGTAAAAATAAACTGTATCAGATGCAGCACTATTACCTGAAGTATCTACTGCTACGATTCTTGCCTTTAAACCAAAAGCATCGCCCTGGTCAGCAGGAATATTACTTGTAAATTGGCCTCCCTCTAATTCGATCATATCATTTTTGGTAAATTCCACACTTGTAACTGGCCCATACTCTAGTTGTACACTTTCAAGGAAAGCATTATCAGTAACACTTCCACTCAAATCAAAAGTACTTTGATTTTCATCCACTGAAATATCTCCACCCGTTATTCCTGCAATTAATGGAGGTGTCGAATCTTCAAATTCCTTCACATAAATCTTTATCTCCTCCTGAAGGCTTAATCCTCCATTGTCTTCACTTTTCACTGCCACTATGTAACTCTGCTCTGTACTGTCCCTCAGATTAGCTTCTAGGATCAACCGATCAGATGATATACTGAAAAGCTCATTATCATTACTGGACGTATTGCTAATAAGTGAATAGACATGAGTATCTCCTGAATCATCAACCGAACTCAGCACACCTACTTCTGTGCCTACCGTTGCTACACTTGTTATGCTGTCGTTAGATATATTAATTTCAGTTGGAGGCGTATTAGTGGATTCTGAAACCAACTCAATTTCAAAGCTTTGAGAGTAAGTCGTCTCTCCATTGAGAACTTCTATGTTAATTTGATATAGATTGTCGCCCTCTTCTGTAAATGTTAAATCTGTGGCAGCTTCCAGAGCATATACTTGATCATCATTCTGATAAATGACCTGAAAATTCGAATTATCTGGGAAATTCTCCGAATCTATTAAGGTCATTGTATAATCATCTCGCGAATAGAAATTAGAGATATTATCTCCTAAATCTTCATCTCTCAATTCAATGTTAGACACTTTTTCTTCAAAAGCTAAACCACTCTTAATAATCGTCCTCTTAATTACCAGAGTATCAACAGCATCATTAATATCTAGTAAGTCAATTTCAAAAACCTTCCCAAATTTTGCACCTGAAATATCAGTCACTTCAATGTATACTTCATAACTTAAATCGTCCTGTTCATAATTGAGAGGACTAGCCAGCGCTAGTTCATCTCCTGTTAAAATCTGAAAACGATGATTTGAAAGAGAGTCTGCAGGAAGACTGAAACTGTGATTATCTGTAGCATCTTCATCTACCACATTTAATTGACCAGCAACTGCATTATTGGTTTCTTCATTTACACTCGTTCCAGATAGCGTAATATCACTTGGCTCATCATTGATATCGCCAATATGGATGGCCAAAACACTATCAATGGATTCACCTCCTTTGTCGGTTAAACGTAACTTTATCTCGTAGAGCGATTTACTTTCATAATCGAAATTCTCTACATCTTGCACCAATTCATTATTAGTATTTACTGAAAATGCAGTATTGTCTGGGAAATTATCGTCTTCAATAAAAATAAAATCAAACTCATCGGATGCATCAGGATCTTGACCGTCTAAAGTACCTACCACAGTTCCTGAACCCTGATTTTCATCAATACTATCATTACTAAATAATATAGCAGCTGGTGCATCATTGGCATCTATAACGTTTATAGTAAACGCTTTATTGAAGGTAGCCATCTTCGGGTCTTTAGTTTGAACGCGAACACTTAAACTTTCAACTTCCTCAAAATTAAAGGAAGAGATAGCATAAAGAGAATCAGCAGATATTTCAAAACTGGAATTATCATCATCCCCACTACCAGCAACTAATGCGTAAGTAAAGTCCACATCATCTGTATCATCATTATCCTCTTCGCTATCTGCATCCTCTGTATCTAAAGTTCCTACTAAGGTTCTTCCAGTAAGGTTTTCTTCGATTGTATTATTATCTAATAAAATATTGGTTGGCGCCTCATTTTCTTCTGTAATATTAATCACAAACGCTTGTTGATAAGTCTCTCCGCCCTGATCGCTTACGCTTAAGGTGATGAAATATTCAGACTTTATAGCGGAATCAAATGTCGTATTGGAGATCAATACAGAATCAGTCACTGTAAAAGACCCATTATCTGCATCAGCAACACCTGGGTCAGAATTCGATGCAGACAAAGAATAAGTAAAAGTATCAGTTGCATCTTCGTCTACTGTTTCTATCCCAGCAATAGGACTTCCTAAAGGCAAACTTTCAGAGACAAACTCAGTTGTCAAACTCAAACCCGTTGGGGCATCATTTACATCATTGATATTAATTGTAATCGAACGGCTCCTTTTATCACCATGAGCATCCGATACCTGCGCTAGTATACTCCAAAGACTATCCGCTTCGAAATCAGGCACCTCATTCAGTACTAATTGATTGCCACTCACAGAGACTTTGCCATTGTCAATAGCACCCGTTCCGTTCACTAGTTGAAAACTTAGATTGCTGTCGTCAGGGTCGGTAGCAGATAATGAGCCAATTGCTGTGCCTTTTGCCATATTTTCATCCACAGTAAAAGAAGAAGGTGATGGGATTCCGGGCCTTTCATTAAGTTTATAAAGAAAATTCATATCCCTGACCGCAGTATTAAAGCCTGCATTCTGCGCATCAGCATTAGTAAAGCTGTTCGGCATTTGTAAATGAGATAGTGAATAAATCGTCCCATTGAAATTGAAAAGCTTTTTAGGAAAAGTGGAATAATCAGCAAATACTTCCTCAATTTTGAGATTTTCCAAGACAGCTTGTTCATAATCAGTATTTGTAATTTCCTCTGCTACTTGAAATTTTTCAGATCCATTATTAATATAAAGCTCAAACCCAAAGTCTTTTGAAAAAGCACTTTGATAGATCCCATCCGAATTGATTGCGTTAACATTATGTGTGGAATACCCGATTGCAGGCACTTCGAATTTCGTGTAGTCAACTTCTTTCTTTGTATCTAAATTCCATATGTATATTTCCTCAATTAATTCCGAAACTCCCCTTGTGTAGAATAAAGCAAATTTCCCTTTTAGAGATACCTCTTTTAGCGGATATTCTAAAACAGGAATACCACCACCATTGATTATATCGAATTTATTAGTTAGCAACGCAACCCCATTCTGCGGTGATTCTAATGCTACTAACTCATTATTAAAAGGGATAACATTCCGTAATCCTTCCTTTAAGAAATTAGGATTATTTTCAAAAGTGACTTTCCTAAGAAATTCTAAATTGGAATCAAAAATAAATAATTGCAACTCTTCTGGAAAGAAAGTACACAGTAAATCATTGCCAAACGTAAAGAGATTTTTCACACCCAATCCAGCTTCAATAACTTTAACTGTTTCTCCTTTCTCCCCTGTAGCGTAGGTCAAATCTTTCGCTGAGTTAACAAAAATAGCGGCATCATTAAAAATAGTAAGATCATGGCTAAACAACTCCGTCACTCCATTAGGAGTAGCTAAGCCACCCTCTTCCCCCATGTTGATTTTATAAAGAATAGGCGTTTTTAAATCTGAAGTTTTATAGTCTACAAAAAACAGAACTTTAGAAGTGATAGCACCAAATTTAAACTGAGGAAAAGCGTAAATTTCTCGAATCTGTTTAAATTCCGTCTCAAAAATTCCTCCTGTCGAAAGTATGTTGGCGCTTCCAGTGTCTTCAATATAGTAGCCTTGACCTTCAGGTATAAATAATTTAATTTCACCTTTGTTACCGATCTTAAAATGATTTGATGAACCAATGGGAGTATAGGCAGAAGAAACAAAATCTCTGTTCTCATTGAACACATTATAGATTAGGACTGGCTTTGCACCTATTTCATATATTCCAACAAATTCACCCGAGTTCCCCTCAATACCCTCCACCAAAATTTGAATACTCTCATCTGTGGGATCGTATTGATAAATAGTTCCTTTCCCGAACGCCAGAATTGCACCCTTATATTCGATTGCATCAGAAATAAATTGCTCCTGGAAATCAATCGCTCGTAATTTGTTACTCGCATCTGCATCCTTAAAGCCCCCCTCAAGCTGAGCACTTAAAGGAAATGCTTTTAACAAAATGAAGCATAAAGTAAACAGTAAATATTTTTTCATCTTATCCATGTTCAATTCGTAATAGTAGTTGGATTCTCTGGGTCTTCAAAACCGCTCTCTTCTTCTGATTGCAAATAAGGGAGTAAAAAATAAACACCGGCACCAATAACAGCTACTGGAGCAATTTGCAAAGCCAAAGGTATTTTCCGTTTTATGGCAAATTCCTTCGAATAAACTACATCATCTTTATTCTTATTATCTGAGATTCGCAATCGATAATTTTTACCCACCTCGATTTTCTTAGGGATATCTAAAGTATATTGACCAACATTAGCAATATTTTGAAAAACTGAGACTTTATTATCTCCTTTATATATAGCTATATTCAATATATTGCTAGAAGCGCCCCCTGTCCAGGTGATTTCATAACTTTTTCCTCGCTTAAGTGATTCATAGTTGAAATCATCCAATTTCACGAAAGGTACATACACCCTTCCTCTGATTTCAAGGTTGATTTCCTCTGAAAAATCCTGTCCATATTCTTCGAAGGGATCCCAAATAATTACTTTACCATTCCCAGGATAAATCTCAACTCCTACATCACCACTAACTGCGGTTAGAGGGGAGATGAATTTATCTTTAGAACTGTAAAGCTTCAGTTGGTAAGGTCGATCCTCTTTACTGTCGAGAAGCTCATAAATAATGTGAATTTTAGCATCTTCAAAATAGATCTCTTCGATTTCAACCCTTTGGGCTTGCAAAGAAAATACTAACACCACACCTAATAGAGTCAAAAACAGGCGTTTATACAAAATGGGAACAGTGGACATCGCGATAAATTAAGCTTTTTAGTATTGATAAAAATAAGTAATCTTAAACCAAGTCTCAAATATACTAGATCATTTTTAGTATTATTCAATTATTAATTTTGTTTTTTCTAATCTAGAATACTAGTGTATACTAGCTATTACACTTTTAATAGGCGAAATGGTTCAAAAAAATAGTTTATTTTTAAAAAAAACTGCTACAATTTCAAAATCGAATTAAGAGTATAAGTAAAAATTCTCTATTAAACGCACCGAATTCGCTATATTATGTAGAAAACATTAAGAGAAAAGAATAATTTCAAATGCTTCAGGCTTTTAAGGATAACAGTTAGAAATGTGGTAAAGATATTGATTAAGGAATCATATAGACAATATTATCCTCAACCGATCAACATAGGAATTTCAACACCACTCAATATATAACATGGTCATTTCCTGTACTTATCATTCAAGCCCAGGCCAGCCAGCACCATCAACTTGATTTTGGCTATCCTACTTACTTTTGTTCCTTCCCTTTTTGCTGTAGCGATATATTCAATATACTCCCTTTGCTTGAATGGAGCCAAGGACTGAAAAGCACTTCCGAATTCTCTATCGTCATTTAAAGCTATTTCTAAAATTTTCGGAATTTCTAAATGTTTGGATTTCTCAGGTTTCCATTTCAACCCCTGCTTTTCATTTTCAATTGCTTCTTGAATGTATTCCATGATTTTCTCTTCATCCATTTCATCGACAGAAGTAAATTGCCAGTGTCGTAATGCCTTGGTCTTTCCTTCTTGAGCGTTACTCAAAAATTTATAAGAATCATTTAAAAAAACACCGTTAAAAAACCATAGGCTTACATAATTTTTAAATGCCCCTATCATTAATACATTGCCATTATTCAAGGTATATACTTCCCCGCCCCATTTGTTGGTTTTCTCCAGCTCAGTTTTATTGATGATGGCTCTTAAAAATTCTAGCTCATTTCGCCATTTTTCGTTTTTGTTAATGAGTGAATTAGGTTAAAAAGCAATTCAATTTAATAAAATTATAAAAATGAAGATTCAAACTTAAAATAGGATTAGATTTTAGTTAAATTTATGAAATCCTGAACTAGTAAATTTATTATATGAAATACTACCTACTTTTCTATAAAACCATTGAAAATTATGTTGAAAAAAGAGCTCCCTATCGTGCTGAGCATTTAAAAATGGCAGAAACAGCCCATCAAAATGGTGATTTAATTATGGCAGGTGCAATGGCAGAACCAGCAGATGGAGCAGTTTTGATTTTTAAAGGTGAAAGCCCTAAAATAGCGGAGGATTTTGCCAAAAATGATCCATATGTTAAAAATGGCCTAATCAAAAGCTGGGAAGTTAGACCTTGGACGGTAGTTGTGGGAGAATTATAGTAATTATATAATCTGTATATTTGTGATAGAAATTATGAGTTTCAGTGTTATATATATTGATTGATTATTTCAAACAAGAAGTTAATGAAATCAGATAAATTAAATAAACCTAAAATCACGAAATACAACAGCTTCGAAGAGTTAAAATCCACTTCAAAAAAAAGTAGGAGATTAACGGATGAGGAAGCTTTGGAAAAAGCACTGGAACTTTTAGATTTTTTCAACAGTATCAAAAATGCTAAATCCCTGAATTAAAGATTACTTTTAGATGAAATCCCACCATTATAAATCCGAAATTAAATGGACTGGTAACACAGGAAAAGGAACAAAATCCTATACATCTTACGAAAGGTCTTATAATATTATGATTCATGGCAAGCCTACTTTAAAAGGAAGTGCCGACCCAGCATTTAGAGGCAATGCAGAGCTCTATAATCCTGAAGATTTATTTTTAGCTTCTATCTCCTCTTGCCATATGTTGTGGTATCTGCATTTCTGTTCAGTGAACAAAATTACAGTTATTGATTATCAGGATAAAGCTTCAGCTGAGATGAAATTAAGCTCAGAAGGCAGTGGCCAGTTTACTAAAGTCAATTTACATCCTAAAGTGATAATTTTGGAGAAAGATAAAATTGAATTAGCTAAATCCTTGCATCATAAGGCCCATGAGTTTTGTTTTATAGCTAATTCCTGTAATTTTCCTATTCAGCATAAACCCAAAATTATAACGCTAGAAACAACAAAATAAGATCAACTATCTTTTCTATATTTCAATTGGAGACCATTCAAAAAATTCCTTAAATATTGATCTAAAAAAGGTCTGAATTGTTGCTGTTTGGGATTTCTTAAAAATGCAGTAACCTCATGCGGACTAATGGGTTTTCCAGCTAACTTAAAAACTTCCAAAACATCCTCCGTCTTCAAATTGAGTGCTATTTTAAGCTTTTTTAAGATGGTATTGTTGTCAAGCAATTTTTCGGGCTTAGGTTGTTCTCCTTCCCTTTTACCTCTTTTGGTATTAATTAGTCCATTTAAGAAAGTAGCCAATTGATCATCATAAATTTCTTTAAATTCATCATGATCATCATTTTTAAGCCAATCAGTGACCAATGACCTGCTAACTTTATAGTCAGCACTATCGAAAATAGCCATCATTTCTTCATCGCTATAATCAAAAACATACCGAATTCTTTTTAAGATATCATTATTAGTCATATCATATAAAATAAAAAAGGCTGACTTAGTATTTACTACCAAACCAGCCTTTGAATTAGTTTAATATATCTGTGATTATGATAATGCTTTTTTCATGGTTTCTCCTATGTCAGCTGGAGACTGCACCACAAAGATTCCGCATTCATCCATAATTTTCATTTTTGCTTCGGCAGTATCATCTTTTCCTCCAATAATGGCGCCAGCATGTCCCATTCTTCTTCCTGCTGGAGCTGTCTTACCAGCAATAAAGCCAACAACTGGTTTTTTATTGCCATTTTCTTTAATCCAACGAGCAGCCTCAGCTTCATAATTTCCACCAATCTCACCTATCATTACGATAGCCTCTGTTTCATCATCTTCCATCAACATTTTCACTGCTTCTTTAGTAGGTGTACCAATGATTGGGTCACCACCGATACCGATAGCAGTAGAAATTCCCAAACCTGCTTTCACAATTTGGTCCGCAGCTTCATAAGTCAAAGTACCTGATTTTGAAACAATTCCTATTTTACCTTTTTTGAAAACGAATCCAGGCATGATACCAACCTTTGCCTCTCCTGGAGTAATCACACCAGGACAGTTAGGGCCGATTAATGTTACATCTTTATCTTGAATATAAGTTTTGGCTTTCAACATGTCTTTAACAGGAATACCTTCTGTGATGGTGATAATCACTTTAATTCCCGCATCAGCAGCCTCCATAATAGCGTCCGCAGCAAATGCCGGTGGAACAAAAATGATGGACACATTAGCGCCTGCTTTATTAACGGCATCTTCAACCGTGTTAAAAACTGGTTTACCTAAATGTTTTTGACCTCCTTTTCCCGGGGTTACACCCCCCACTACATTTGTGCCGTATTCTATCATTTGCTCAGCATGGAATGTTCCTTCTGAACCTGTGAAACCTTGTACAATTACTTTAGAATCTTTATTGACTAAAACGCTCATTATGCTCTGTTTAAAGTTTTTGCAAAAATAGAAGAAAAGGCTTCATTCACAAAGTAATTTCATGCTTGTTTCGGAATTAGTTGTCAAACGGTATTTCAAACAATCTATTAAAACATTGATTTTGAAAATATAAAAATGAAATATCGAGTATGGCTAGAATGAGAAAAAAAGGTGAACTACCTTCTAAGATTTGCCCTGTTTGCAAAAGACCGTTTCTTTGGAGAAAAAAATGGGAGAAAGATTGGGAACAGGTTAAATATTGCAGTAAAAAATGTAGGACTATTGCCAATCAAGGGTATTAAAATTGAATTGATATTAATCCATCTTAGTTCGGTTAATGATGGAGATAATACCTGTCTGGTTCATTTAAATTAAAAATATGACAAAGAATGGTTAATTAAATTGCTTACAAATTTCTTATCTTAAGCGCTATGAAGATCTTGAATGTAAAACAAATTAGAGAAGCTGATCAATATACCATTGAGAATGAACCTATCACCAGTATAGATTTAATGGAAAGAGCCAGCCAGGAAATCGTAAACTGGCTAATTAAAAATTTTACAAATCAATATCAAATTATAATTCTGGCAGGCTCAGGTAATAATGGTGGCGATGGATTAGCAATTGCCAGATTAATGTCTGAACAAAATTTTACCGTGAAAGTGGTTTTGGTAATGGGTAAAGAAGGATCAGAGGATTTCGAAAAAAACCTTTCGAAATTAAAAAAAGATAATACCGCTGAGATTACTTCAGGCCTCAACTTTGATGATGGTAAAGACAATATTTTTATAGATGCTATTTTTGGCTCAGGGCTCTCTCGTCCTATTGAAGGAAAAATTGCTGAATACATTTTTAAAGTAAATGATATTGAGGGTATTAAAATAGCGGTTGACATACCCTCTGGAATTTTCGCTGATGTAACTAGTCCTGGAGAAGCAATTTTCAAAGCTGACCATACTTTAAGTTTTCAAGTTCCAAAACTAGCTTTTATGATGGCAGAAAACCAGAAATATATTGGCCATTTTGAAATACTGGATATAGGCTTATCTAGTGATTTCATTAACAATTGCATAAGCGATTATTCAATTTATGAGCTTACAAATACCATTAAATCCTCCATAAAGGTAGATTCCATAGCCCATAAAGGAGATAGAGGTAGAGCATGTATTTTAGCAGGAGGTCACGCTAGAATGGGCGCTGCAATATTAGCCGCAAAAGGCGCTCTACATTCGGGTATTGGATTACTTACCGTACAATCCTGTCCTCATTGTATCGAAATCATACAAATTCAAATTCCTGAAGCCTTGATCTTGGAGGATGAAAATGAATATGCATTAGGGAGTTACTTGAATTATGAAACGCAAGATGTCTTGATTTTTGGCCCAGCTGTTGGTTTCGCAAATAAAACAGTGGCTTTGCTTAGAGAAATTTTAAAATCCTATCATGGTCAACTGGTCTTAGATGCTGACGCAATAAGCATAATGGCACAAAACAGGGAATTATTGGAATTGCTACCTAAAGGTACGATTTTAACGCCACATCATGGGGAATTCAAACGGCTGGTAGGAGAATATTCAAATAATTTTGAGGCATTGATGCAACTAAAGTCATTCTGTATGCATCATCAAGTTGTAGTAATATTAAAAGGCAAATATTCTGCGGTTTGTAATGAGCAAGGAAAGATAAGTTTCAACACTACTGGAAACCCAGGAATGGCAAAAGGGGGAAGTGGCGATGTATTATGTGGGATTTTGGCTGGTTTAGCACCACGAATAAAAAACTCATACGAAACAGCAAAATTGGCAGTATTTTTGCACGGAATTGCAGGTGACCTTAGCTTAAAGGAAGATGGGGAAAATTATATGACTCCTTCCACTATGATTTTGAAATTGAAGGATGCATTTAAATTAATTGAAAATTAAATAAACTTTAAACCATAACCGGTAATGACCGTAAAAAAATTGTGATGAAATTCTTTAAAAACATATTGCTAATTATAGTAGTCAGTTTCAGCTTAACCATAGCAAATGCTGGAAAAGAACCTATTAATGATAAAGCATTAGATTTTAATATCACACATGTATTAAGCGAAGCAGAGGTTTACCCAAATCCTGCAGAGGATTTCATTTATTTGAAAATAAATGACCGTTCCATTTCTTCAGACATTAAAATTGAAGTTATGAGTATCATCGGTAATAAAATGAAAATTACCCATGAAAAAATTAAAGATGGTCTCTATAAGATCAATATCCAAAACATTCCTAGCGGTCACTATTATGTGATGCTAACCATTGATTCAGAGAAAAGTCTGAAAAAATTTATAAAGAAATAAAGTATTACAAACAAGTTTGTAATTTATTACACCTAATTTCTTCATTAAAATCTCTTTTATAATAGATTAATAATAAGTACTTTTCGATAAACATTGTTAGATGAACTTTAAAGCATATTTTTATTGGATAGTTGCAGTACTTGAAATAATCTCGCTGACTTTTGAGATTGACATACTTCATCAAATCTGCAAGCCCCTATTGATGATTGCACTTCTAATCTATTTTTGGGACAAATCAGATAATAGAAAAGATGAGAAATGGGTAAGTTTTGTTACTTTGGCACTTGCATTCAGTTGGATTGGCGACATCATGTTGCTCTTCGCATTTAAGCATTTTATGTTCTTTTTTGCTGGAATTTCCGCTTTTCTGGGGGCTCATATTGTTTATATAATTGCATATAAGAAAGCTACATTCAAAGATAAGTTGAATTTTAAATGGTCTTTTTTTCCTTTTATAGTTTTAGCTTATTTAGCCCTTATGGCATATCTGATTTTGCCCTACATCGATAGTGTAATCCAAGTGCCGATTTCTTTATATGCTGTCGTCCTCGCCTTAATGATAGTGATAGCATGGTTTCGTAAAAACCAAACCACAGATGAAAGTTTTCAGTTGGTAGTATTAGGCGCGGCTTTATTTACTATTTCCGATTCTGTTTTAGCCATCAATCGCTTTTCTCACACTATCCCTTATGCTGGAGTAGCAGTGATGACCACTTACATTATAGCGCAATGGCTTATTGTAAATGGATTACTTAAACATAAAAAAACTACACCCAATAAAACAATATAATAAGTTGTTTTTTGATTTTTTCCCATACAATATTCTGTATAAAAATTAATTTCAAAATAAGTCGTTTTTATTTTGTCCAAAGTTTGTTTATTTCAAAAAGCTTTTCCTACATTTGAAATATTAAATCAATTTATAACGAAGAGGTAAGAGACAGGCTCTATGATCCTCTGGCAACCTGATTCAAGGTGCCAAATCCTGCCCTATGAGGGAAATATAAATATGAAAACACCACACAACTCAAGTAGAAGCGTACAAATCGCTAATCAAAAGTCAACTGAATTCAATTCTAGAATTCAAGCTACTAATTCAATTAATCACAAACTTATTTTTTTATCTCCCATGCGAATGTGCATGTGCTGTTGTTGTTAATCAACAACCCAACTCTTTTTGGATTTCTCCCGATAATCTGAATAGGAATGCTCTATACTTTTCTATCTAAGTACTTATCCGGAAATAAATACAATCCATTCAAAATCAATTAATTAAAATTTTAATTACACCCATCTTTCATGTTGATGGGGTTTATTACGCAAATAGTTATTTAATAAAATCATACATCTTAAATTTTAAAATTATGTCAACTACACAAAAATTCGAAACATTACAATTACATGCCGGTCAGGAAATTGACCCCACCACTAACTCAAGAGCTGTTCCAATATATCAAACCACTAGCTATGCTTTTAATAGCTCAGAGCATGGAGCAAACTTATTTGGTTTAAAGGAATTTGGTAATATCTATTCAAGAATCATGAATCCAACCAATGATGTTTTTGAGAAAAGAATTGCTGCTTTAGAAGGTGGGGTTGCAGCGGTTTCAGTTGCATCAGGACAAGCGGCACAATTTATTGCCTTGAATAATATCTTGGAAGCTGGCGATAATTTCATCACTACCAAATTTTTATACGGAGGTACCTACAATCAATTCAAAGTATCCTTCAAACGATTGGGCATAGAAGCGCGGTTTGCGCCTGAGGAGGAAGTAGAATCATACGAAGCTTTAATTGATGAAAATACAAAAGCCATTTATTTGGAAACCATTGGTAACCCAACTTTCAATATCCCTGATTTTGAGGCCATTTCAGGTTTAGCCAAAAAGTATGACTTACCATTAATTGTGGATAATACTTTTGGCGCAGGTGGTTATTTATTCAGACCCATTGAGCATGGAGCTAATGTGGTGGTAGAATCTGCCACTAAATGGATTGGTGGACATGGGACTTCTGTAGGTGGTGTATTAGTGGATGCCGGTAACTATAATTGGGGCAATGGAAAATTCCCGCAATTTTCTGAGCCATCTGAAGGTTATCATGGACTGAATTTCTGGGAAACCTTTGGGGAAGGGAATCCATTGGGACTGCCCAATATTGCTTATGCCATCAGGGCAAGAGTAGAAGGCTTAAGAGATTTTGGTCCAGCCTTAAGCCCGTTCAATAGCTTCTTGCTGCTGCAAGGATTGGAAACACTCTCATTAAGAGTCCAAAGAACTGTTGACAATGCCCTGAAATTAGCTTTCTGGCTTGAGAAACATCCATTGGTTGAAAAAGTGAATTACCCGGGATTGGAAAGCAGTAAATATTACCAACTAGCAAAAAAATATTTGCACAATGGCTATGGGGGTGTTTTATCCTTTACGCTTAAAGGAGATAAAGAGGAAACTAAGGCTTTTGTTGACAATCTGAAGTTGGTCAGCCATTTGGCGAATGTGGGAGATGCTAAGACTTTGATTATTCAGCCATCCGCTACAACCCATCAGCAATTATCTGATGAAGAACAATTGTCAGCTGGCATATCTCCAAACTTATTGAGGGTTTCTGTAGGCATAGAGCATATTGATGATATCATAGCAGATTTTACACAGTCATTTCAAAAAATACATGAAGAAAACTATGCCACAGCATAAATTACCTTATTATTTTCAATTAGAAAGTGGGCAAAACTTGCAGGATGCCTCTCTTTATTATGAAGTTTTAGGGGAAATTTCAAAAGATAAAGAGGTGGTTTGGGTTTGCCATGCTTTTACAGGAAGCGCATCAGTTAAGGACTGGTGGGCTTCCCTTTTTGTTGAAAATGGAGGTTTTATTGATTTGGAAAAGCATTCTGTTATTTGTGCTAATATGTTAGGCTCTTGTTATGGTAGCACTGGTCCCAATTCAGTTAATCCCGAAACAGGAGAAATATATGGTGATGATTTTCCCCTAATAACCAATAGAGATGCGGTCAACTCTTTTATAGACTTAAGAAAAGCGTTGAATGTTACTAAAGTTCATTATCTAATTGGTGGTTCCTTAGGTGGACAGCAAGCACTGGAATGGTCTATCAAAGAGCCAGAAGTAATTGAAAACCAAATCCTAGTGGCTTCTAATGCCAAACATTCCGCTTGGGGGATAGCTTATAACGAGCTCCAAAGACAAGCAATCGAATTAGGGGAAAACAGCAATGAAGAAGAGCAGCAAAAATCACTTTCGTTGGCGAGAAGCATTGCCATGTTAAGCTATAGAAGTTATTCCGATTTTGAAAGTAGCCAAAATGGAAAAGCTGAAAATGGTGAATGGAAAGTCTCTTCCTATTTGAAATATCAAGGAAAAAAATTCAACGGGAGGTTTAGCATTAAAAGCTATAAGATACTTTCCAAAATGATGGACGCTCACAATATATCGGAAGAAAGAGGTGGTAATTTAATTGAAGTGCTTTCATCAATCAAAGCCAAAACATTATGTATTGGAATTGATAGTGATAATCTTTTCCCTGTAGAGGAGCAAAAACTTATGAGCGAGCATATTCCCAATGCAAAACTGGAAGTAATAAAATCTCAAAAAGGACATGATGCATTTTTAATAGAAGGAAACCTTATTTCTAAATTCATCAAAAAACATTTAAGTAATACTTTATATGAAGAAATTTAAAGCTGGATTATTCGGATTAGGGGTAGTGGGCTCAGGGGTTTATACTGCCCTAAAACAAAATGAAAAGTATGGTATTTCCATTGAGAAGATTGCCGTTAAGAATATTAATAAACAAAGGGATTTCGATTTGCCGAACGGAATACTCACAACAGAATCAGATGAAATTTTAAATAATGAAGGATTAGATTTCATCATCGAATTAATTAATGACCCCGAGGAAGCTTTCGGCATCGTTAAAAAAGCATTTGAAAAAGGTAAATCAGTGGTAAGCGCCAATAAAAAAATGGTAGCGCTTTATCATCAAGAATTATTTGAATTGAGTGAAAAACATGGCGTCAAATTTTTTTATGAAGGTGCAGTGTGCGGCAGTATTCCTATTTTAAGGTTGCTGGACCAACATTTCAAATCAGATACAGTAAAATCTTTAAAAGCCATCGCCAATGGAACCTGTAATTTCATTTTATCAAAAATGGTGAGTGAAAATCAGGATTATGATTCCGCATTAAAGGATGCTCAAGACTTAGGTTTTGCAGAATTAGACCCCTATTCTGATGTAAGTGGAGAGGATACGCGTTTCAAATTGGCCATTATGATTTATCATGCATTTGGGATTTTTGTACATCCCAATAAAATACCACTTCAAGGGATCAATTTCTTAGATGAAAATCTTGTTCAATTTGCTCAAAAGCACCAATTAAAAATAAAATTAATTGGAGAAGCTCATAATATAAACGACAAAATAAAAGCTAAAGTTGAGCCACAATTGGTAAGTGAAAAACAAAATTTTTATAATATTGAAAATGAATATAACGGAATATTAGTGGATGCTGAATTTACAGCTGAGCAGTTTGTAAAAGGCAAAGGTGCTGGAAGTTTTCCTACCGCTTTAGCCGTCTTGTCCAATTTGAAAGATTTAAAATATAATTTGGCTATTTCTAAATCATCAGTAAAAAAGGAGATTGAATATTCCAACGAAGCTGAAAAGGAGATTTACTTCTTAGCTGGATTTAATGATGAAATCCCAGAGATTGAAATACTAGATAGAGAAGATGCATACTACATAGTAAATTCTGATATTTATCATTTAGAAAAAATTAAGAAAAAGCATCCCAATTTATATTGGGTAAAAATTTCTCAGGATATTTATGAAAAAATCAATGCTGTCCTAAATAATTTAAAATTGAGATAAAAACCTAATCCTTCTGATATTTAATCCAGCTTTATCCATATTCAGGAAAAAGAACCCCCTGTTTGCCTTGATTTTGTAGTTTGGGTGGG
>NZ_JBNPEF010000006.1:0-53426 GCF_051117495.1 Marivirga sp.
ACAAATACAAATACAGATATGAACAATAGGAAGAAAGATCCCAAGGGGGATTTACACCCTTATTATAAATTACTGGTAAACAATCACTTAAACCACTAAACTGACGGCTATGGCTGGCTAGCGGACACAGGTTCGAGTCCTGTCCCCGCTACTAGAGTAACAAACCAGTCTTGCTTTCAAGTCTGGTTTTTTTTTATGTCCAAAACCTGATAAAAATGCTCGTTAGGCTCTTATCCGCTGGCTAGCGGACACAGGTTCGAGTCCTGTCCCCGCTACTAAAATTACAAACCAGTCTTGCTTTCAAGGCTGGTTTTTTTGTGTCCAAAACATTATAAAAATGCTAGTTGGGCTCCTATCCGCTGGCTAGCGGACAAAGGTTCGAGTCCTGTCCCCGCTACTATAAAGCCTGTTTAATGCAAATTAAGCAGGCTTTTTTATTTTAGGGTACAGTATGGGGTACACTTTAAAGTAATAAAATTGAGCCTTCAATAAATTTTATTACTCAAAATTTTAGCCCTGCCTTTTTTAAAGTTTTAAGATGCTCTTGGATTTCAACACTCCCATCAGCTATCTCATTTCCTTTTAGATTCTTTAAGAAACTTATTAAATCTTTATTTTCATTAGAAATTCCTTTAGAAAGTAATTTTTCGAACTTTTTCATTATTTCAAGCTTCTCTTTAGCTTTTGTTACAATTGGATGATTTGGTGATGCTGGTTTACTGTATTTCTCTTCGTCTTCTATAAATTGTTGAATACCCTTTTCTGAACCCAGCACCCATCTTTCAGCATTTTCAAATGAATAATGATTTTGCATAATATTTTGAAAAAAATTATTCTTTGTGTAAAATATTTGATTTAATACTGCTTCCTCTCTTTTGGGTGCAATAAATAGGGCATGTTTAACATCTAATGGGATATAAATCGAATTTGTCAGGTCAAACAGATCCAAATTTTCAACATGCAAACTTCCTATTTGTACTGGATTATCGCTAGTAACAAATTCTTGATCACCAACCAGCTCGATAACAGAAATTCCGTCTAACATTTTAAATTCAATAAACTTATGAAATAATGCCATTCGTGCCTTAAAATATTCAACCCGACCCTTTTCTTTTATTTTTTTCTTTATTTTATTAATTGAACTTTCATTAAGATCAATTTCATAGCCTAAAAAATTCACACTATCGCTTTCAACTTCTTTTGAAATATCGTCTATAAGCTTAGCACTAAATTCCGAAAACTGATTTAGTATTTTGGGAGTCCTAAAATAAAGGCTAACTGTTGTAAATAAGATATTCATTCTCTCCTCTGGACTTACGAATTTTCTCTTATCCTTAGTTAATAACTTATAAACTTTTGGATATTGGTTTTCGATATTTTCGCTGAAATAATTTTCGAGATTATATTTTTCATCACCATCTAAACCAGTCAAAGTATAGATATCCGTTTCCACACATACATCTTTAATACTTAAATTGTCACAACTACTTTTTGAAAACTTATCGTAGGTTGCAATTAAGTAAGTATCATCTTTCGTTTTTCTTGCAAAGTTCTTTAAATAAGATTTGGGAATAAAATGTTGATGCTTCTTTTTCATGTTTTTAGATCTTCGAATTTTTTGACTAAAATAAAACCTCAATTTCAATAATTTCCCTTAAATTAAAAGTTAATTAAACCATAGCACCCATTTTGCACGCTTATGACTTATAATATACTTACTCCCCGTAAATCTCTGAATAAGGCTTTTCTGAAAGTGAAACCCAATCGCTCACAGATTGACAGCTTTAAACAGCAGCTTTCTTCGCTTTTGGAGCAAATTAAGGAAGGGGAATCAGAAGAATTTCATAAGAATATTATAGCCGACTTTCTAAAGAACACCTATTATGCACCCGATTACTACATCAATACGAAAGGTCGTAATGATCAAGTAATTCATAACGGTAAAACTACCAAGAGTTCTGTAGGGGTCATTATTGAAGCCAAAAGCCCTACTAACCACTCTCAAATGCCTAAAAAGGATAAAATTGATTCTAAGGCTATGCAAGAATTAGTTTTATACTTTCTAAGGGAGCGTGTTAAACAAGGGAATACAGAGGTGCGCCATTTGGTGATTACCAACATTCATGAATGGTTTGTTTTTGATGCGCACCTATTTGACACCCTTTTTGCACGGGATAAAAAACTGGTTAGTAAGTTTAAGGAATTTGAGGCGGGTACACTTTCGGCTACCAATACAGAACATTTCTACAAAGAAATCGCAAAACCAGCCATTGAAGCGGTAGAGAATGAAATCAGCTTTACTTATTTCAATATAAATGACTACGATAAAGCACTAAAAAGCAGTAAAGAGCATGATAGCAAACTAATAGTGCTTTACAAACTCCTTTCTCCTGAGCATTTGCTTAAACTGCCTTTTGCTAATGACAGCAACTCTTTAGATAAGGGCTTTTATAATGAATTGCTGTACATCATGGGTTTGGAAGAGTTTCAGGAAAAGGGAAAGAAACTCATCCAACGAAGACCTGAGAAAGATAGAATTTACGGTACGCTACTGGAATCAGTAATTTCTAAACTGGAAAGCCGTGGAGAGTTGCACCGATTGGACAATCCACAACTGTACGGTAAAAACACGGAGGAGCGTTTGTTTAACGTGGGATTACAGTTGGTGATTACGTGGCTTAACCGTATTCTATTCCTAAAACTACTGGAAGCCCAATTACTGGACTACAACCAAGGTGATAAAAGCTTTTCCTTTCTCAATTTAAAACGAATAGGCAATTTCAATAAACTAGCGGATTTATTTTTCAACGTACTGGCCGTACCCACCGATAAAAGAAAACCCGCATTTCAAGAAGCTTTTGCTAAAGTACCTTATCTGAATTCAAGCCTTTTTGAAGCCAATGAACTAGAAAACCGTGCATTACACATTGATACATTGGATGCCAGTGAGAGTATTCCTGTAAGTAAAGGAACGGTACTGAAAGACAATAAAGGCAAACGATTAAGTGGTGAATTGCCCATTTTAGAATACCTTTTTTCCTTTTTGGAAGCTTATGATTTTAGTAGTGAAGGATCTGAAGAAATTCAGGAGGAAAATAAAAAACTGATCAATGCCTCTGTATTGGGATTGATATTTGAAAAAATTAACGGCTATAAAGACGGTTCTTTCTTTACTCCAGGCTTTATCACCATGTATATGTGTCGAGAAACCATCAGAAGAGCGGTGGTGGAAAAATTCAACACTCATTACGACTGGAAATGCAAAGATTTTGGTGAGCTAAAAGAAGACTTACATGAGGAAATAAAGCAGGGCAATTTGGGAAGAAAAGCCGTGCGAGCGCAAGCCAATCAATTGATAAACGAATTGAAAATCTGTGACCCTGCCGTGGGTTCTGGTCACTTTCTGGTATCGGCTTTAAACGAATTGATTGCTATTAAACACGAATTGAGCATCCTTTGTGATAGAAATGGTGAACCGCTTAGCGATTATCAAATCAGCATAGAAAATGATGAACTGATCATTACTGATTTGGAAGATAGGCTGTTTACCTACCAGCCCACCCATGACAATAGTCAAAGAATGCAGAAAGCCCTTTTCCATGAAAAGCAGGAACTAATTGAAAAATGCTTGTTTGGAGTGGATATTAACCCCAATTCGGTTAAAATATGCCGATTACGGCTTTGGATTGAGTTATTGAAAAGTGCGTATTATAAGCGTGCCCAAAGAGTGCAAAATTCCTCTCCTGTTTGCGATGCGGATTATGAAATAAGGGAACTGGAAACCCTACCTAATATTGACATTAACATTAAAACAGGTAATTCACTGATTAGCCGTTTTGGATTAGATGAAGATTTAAGCAAGGCATTAAAGAAAAGCAAGTGGAATATCAGTACTTACCGAAATGCGGTGGACAGTTACCGCAATGCTGTAAGCAAGGATGAGAAGCGAGACATGGAGCGCTTGATCAATGATATTAAAAGCGATTTCCGCACGGAGATTAATAAAAATGACCCTAAAATAAAGCGTAAAGCTAAGTTAGCAGGTGAATTATACAACCTCACCATGCAACAAGGATTGTTTGAAGTCTCCAAAACCGAGCAGAAAAAGCGCAAAAAGCAGATTGATAAACTGGAAACGGATATCAATAAGCTGGAAACTGCTATAGAAGAAATTAAAAGTAATGCCATTTATGAAAATGCTTTCGAATGGCGATTTGAGTTTCCTGAAGTTTTGGATGATGAAGGGAATTTCATTGGCTTTGATGTGGTGATTGGGAATCCACCTTATAAAATGATTCAACCAAATAACACATCTACTAGCGAATTAGAGATATATAAATTACAGTTTCCTTTGTCTCACTTTAAGCTTGAATTATTTCATTTGTTTTTCCAGAAAGGAAATCAAATATTGAAATTAAATTCTTTTTTAAGCTACATTACTCCAAGTTCAATATTAAACAATGTATATGCTGATTCTTTAAGAGATTTTCTTTCAAAAAACCATCACATTCAAACTATTGCTGTGACAAAAAAGAAAATATTTGAAGAGGCGGATGTACATACAGGGATTTTCATTCTCAAGAAAATAAAGCTTCATGGAAATAAAAAGTTGGTAAGGCTTTCTACAGAATTAGAGAATGTTATCAACAATAAAGCAGAATATAAAATAATTGAGCAGCAAAAACTTAACACCTTATCTGGTGGTAATTGGAATCTTATTGTGAATCAATATAATCAGTCAATATTTGAGAAGTTAGCTTTATTACCAAATCTAGGAAATACGTTTCAAATAAATAGAGGGTTAATAACTGGAGATAGGGATAAGTATTTTTCTGTGGAGAAAGAATCTGAGCTACATATACCGATATTGACGGGAAGTGACATCTTAAGATATTCATATAATAAGCCTACAGAATATGTGTTATTTGATAGACCAAAAAGTTCTGGGGGTTGCTGGGATAAGGATGTTCATTTAGCCCCATTTAAGATTTGTATTCGGCAGATAGGTGCAGAGCCTACTGCTACTTTAATTGAAAAGGAATTTGCAATTACTGGAAACATATTTTCTGTAACAGGTGAAAATTTAGATGATCTTAGATTTATACTTGCATTAATTAATTCTAAGCTCATAAAATATTATTGGAGTATAATTTTTCACGATTTTAAAACAACCTTTCCTCAAGTAACAATAAAAAGTTTATCGTCAATTCCATTAAAATTAGATAACTCCAAATCAAATAAAGACATTTCTAAATTAGCATCCGAAATCCTTTTACTCAAATCAGAAGACTTAACAGCTGACACCACCTCTTTAGAGCAAGAGATAGACCAAATGGTTTATGAGTTGTATGGGTTGACGGAAGAGGAAATCGCCATAGTTGAAAATTCAATTAATTATTAAATCTATGGCGATTCGTGAACACCATATAAAAGAAAATTATAGTAGTGAACAAATTAACATAGTGGAAGGGGGTGTTGGGTGAGAGCTCCTAATCACAGACATGAAATAAGCACAACCGAAAATGCTCAATTAAAGGATTTGTTTCTGGCTATTTATTTCAATGATTTGGAACAGGTAAAAGCTTTTCATAAGAAGCATCCTTTGCTGTATAAAAAGAAGAGGGGATTTTATTTGTACCTTGATTTGCCGCTTGATCTAGTGCAGCTTACTCTTTTAAATCAAAAAGTTTGGGGCAAAGATGATTGGCGAAAAGAAATACTCCCATTTGTTAGAAGGCAAAGAGCAAAAACCGAGAAAATGATGGCGCATTGGGAAAATGAATTTAAAGAGGAAGAGCTGGTTTTGGATTTACAATATAACTTATACAGTGATTTTTTCTTTTGCAATGAGCCCGAAGATTATGACGAAGTTGTGACGGATCCTATGAAGTACTTTCTTGAAAAAGGCTTTCGAAAAATTGATCTACAACTCTACAATAGAGTAGATTGCCTTGATTTTGAAGCTGTAAAGGCACTATTGGAAAAGGGTGCTCAAACAAAAATTGATTTTTACGGAGATGGAAACAGTAGTGCATATAGGCGAGCTTTAGATGAGATATCTTACTTAGCAACTTGCGAAGTCTTTCCTGAATTCCAATATTTTGAAAAGGAGGGCTATAATCAAGATTTCCACCTAGCTTATCTAGCCGGACATCTGATTGGTTTGGTTGCCCATGAAGAAATGTATGAACTGATTAAACCTAATTTGGAGGAACATGAATATAAAGAGAGGGATTAAAATAAAAAACGCTCCAAACATTTCTAATAAAATCCTACGTAGTACGTAAGCCTTCAAAATGCTAAAAGCGTTTTCAATTGCAAAACAGCAATATTTTTAGATTAACTCAAAATGAGATTAAAAATATTTTTTTTTTGATATAAAAGGACATTTTGATATATTCTTTTTATTATTTCAGATTTATGAACCAACAAGACAAAGAATACACTTTCCCAAACCGCCAACTCTTAGGCAGTCTTACCCACAGTTTTGCAAGCGATCTGAAAGCTGTAAAATCACATATTGCTGAGGGAGCTGATATCAACGCAAAATCCCTCTTGGATGGAGAAACTATATTTTACAAAGCCTTAGATATCAATATTGAAGAGATAAGTGATGAGGTGATTATTTACTTGATTGAAAACTACCAACCTGACTTAAATGAGTATGAAAATGATGGGATTACTCCGCTTTATATGGCAATGATGGAAAATAAAGTTGAACTCGTGAGATTCATGCTTTCTAAAGGTGCTGATCCGCTTATAATATGTGACTCTGGTTTAACTATCATTGATGAAGCTCGGAGCGAAAGAGCTTTTAACGATACGGAAGGCAATGGCATTGATTTTAGTGAAATGGTTGAAGTGTTGGAGAATTATTTGAATTAGTTAAAAATTCATTGTACTTCTACTTTTCCTAGTGATAATCAAAACCCTCCTCCTCTTTTAAAGTTTATACCCATAGATTAAAATTTATGGTTACACTATCCCTCATCCACTATTCCAAAAACAAATATTGGGCATTTAAGCAAATGCAACTACTCCCGCCTAAATTGGCTAAAGTCAAGGGATGTGAATTTGCTAAATTGCTGGGTACAGGTAGCGGGTTTGGCTTTAGTCTTTGGCCAGATTTTTCAACTTATGCCCTATTGATGAAATGGGACCATGAAGAAAATGCTAAAACTTTCTTTGAAACATCAGAAATCTACCATGAGGTTAAAAGCAAATCAAACAAGATTGAAACTCATTTTTTAGAATCATTAGGAGCTCACGGTAGTTGGTATGGAAAAAATCCATTTGCAGAGAAAGCAGAATATGCCGGTGGAAAAATTGCGGTGATTACCAGAGCCAGAATCAACATTCACAAACTTCCCAGGTTTTGGCAATTTGTACCTAAGGCAAGTAAAGCAATTGAAAATGCTAAAGGATTAATTTACACCAAAGGAATAGGGGAATGGCCTTTAATCGAGCAAGCCACTTTCAGCATATGGGAAAATGAACAAGCTATGAAAGACTATGCCTATGCCGACATTCATAAAGAAATTATTGGTAAGGTAAAGAAGGAAAATTGGTATAAAGAGGAAATGTTTAGTCGCTTTAATTACATTAGGAGCATTGAGCACTAACACCGGTAGCCATTATTCGTTAAATTTTAACAAAACTCAAAATCAGCTAATCATGAAAAATATTTTGATCCTCTCCTTTCTATTAGTCTTATTTCAAGCCTGTGGGCAAAAAACCAAAATAGAATCAAAAGAAAAAGTTAATCTCAAGCTTAATGAGCAATTTGGTAAGTATTGGTATCAGGGAAAGGCCGAATTAACTTCTTACGATTTGGAGCAAGTTCGCTATGGAGAAAAAAGAGCAGGCGAAGCGGTCTTGATTTTCGTAACAGAAGATTTCTCTAAAAGCAAGCAAGTGAAATTGGATAACCCTCAACAAGCCGGAGAAGATGCAGAGAAAGTAATGAAACTCAATTTCAACAAGAAATTTAACACAGGTATTTATCCATATTCCATGATGACCTCTGTCTTCGCTCCTGTGTATCCAGAAAATGATATACATGCCAGGAAAGTCACCACTTCCGTTCAGGAATGGTGCGGACATGTTTTCATGCAACTCAATAATAAAAAAGACCATTACCATTTAATGACTCGTTCTTATTTTCAGAGCGAAGGTGATGTTGAAAGTAAGATGGAAAAGGTTTGGCTAGAAGATGAACTATGGACATTAATCAGATTAGATCCTACCCAAATCCCTGAAGGAGAAGTACAATTAATCCCTTCTACACAATATCTAAGATTAAAACATAAAGAATCGAAAGCTTATACAGCCAACATCAAAATTATAAAAAATGAAGGTTTGAATGAGTTGAACATCAATATCCCAAAACTAGAACGCCAATTATCCATTTTTTATCAAAACGAACATCCTTTTAAAATAGAAAAATGGGAAGAAACTTATCCGGAAAACGGAAAAATGATGACTACTTCCGCAAAGATTAAAGAACGTATTATGCTGGATTATTGGAATAAAAATGGAGTAAAAGATAGTGTTTACAGGGAGAAGTTAAGTTTGGATTTTTAAACTTTTTCAAAGTATTGAACTTTGGAAAAGTTGAAGAAAATAAACCTTATAAATGTATCCCACATTCCACCTTAGCATTGCCGGCCCAGCGTCCTTCCCTGCCGTTTCCTTTCAGGGTACAATGCGTACAGCCAATGGAGCTATAGCCTTTTGCCACTAATTTGTGGCTGGGTAGTTCGTGTATGAAAAAATAGGCATGCACCTCCTCTGGGGTCATGTCCAATAGTGGATAGATCTTTAAAATATCTTCTTTTTGATCGAAAAAAGTTAGGTTCTTGCGGTTCTCGTTCTGGTATTTGAACAAACCCGACAACCATATTTTATGGGACTCGCGCAATGCTGCCAATGGCTCCACCTTATTGATAAAGCAGCATAAATCCTGATTATGCTGATAAGTATAATTTTCTTCCGTAAAACGATGCTTATTTTCCGGTGCCCCTATGGTTTTTACATTTAAGCCCAGTTGCGCTTGAAGCTTTTCTTTATAGGCTTTGGTTTCTTCAAAATGATAGCCCGTATCCAAAAAATAAATCGGGTGTTGGGGACTTATTTTATGAATCAAATGCAAAAGCAAGGCAGATGAACTCCCAAAGGAGGAAGTCATCAGAATCTCCTCTTCTGCAAAATGATCGAAAACCCATCGCACCCTATCTTCTATGGAATAGGTTTCAAAATCAGCTTGCGAAAATCCCTTGATACTGTCCATATCAATTTTCCTTTTTGTCATGTACAAAGGAGGCAGTGATCTCATTAAGCACCTCCATTTTTTTCTCAAAGTCACCTTTTAAGCCTTTTCTAATTGCTGCAAGATTCTGCAGAATATCATCTGTATTATCTGGTAGCACTTCCTCCAAAATTGCCCTTAGCCTTTTGGCAAATGTGGGCGACTTCCCATTGGTGGAAATCCCGATTTTCAGATTACCTTTCTTGACTGTGCTTCCCAAATAAAAATCACAGAGTTCAGGAGTATCTGCCACATTGACCAAGATTCCTTTTGCCTTAGCGTCCTGATAAATTTGCTTATTCACCTCGTAAAAATTAGTGGCGCCAATCACTAAATTGACGCCTTCCAAATCGCTTGGATGATAATGCTTTTCCACCAGCTCAATTGCTGGGTGAACCGCTGCAATTTCCCTAATCTCTTTCCTGATTTCAGGCGCTACTATTTTTACATTGGCTTCATGATCATTTTTCAAAAGTGCCCCCAGTTTCTCCCAGCCAACATATCCTCCACCCACTACAAGTGTTTGGATTTTATCCAGCTTTAGAAATACCGGGAACAAATGGTTTTCTTTAGATCGCTGTGACATGCTGTTTTATATTTTTGATGGTGGTAAAATCATTTTGCTGTGCTACCGACTCCCCTACTAAGATGATCCCGGGCGAGGCGACTTTTTGCTCGCTTATGGTCTGTTCTAATTGCCCTACCGTTGTCCTATAGACTTTCGCATTGACCAATGAACCATTGGAAACAATGGCTGCGGGCAGATCGGCTTTATCTTGCAGTGCATAAGCGGTACTAATAGCCGCAGCTTTTCGCAACCCCATTAAAAAGACTGCTGTGGCAGTGGTTTCGGCTACTTTAGCTACATCTTGGGATAACTCCCCGCTTTTGGTAGTAGCCGTCACCACCCAAAAGCTTTCATTCACACCCCTTGTAGTCAAAGGCAATCCGTACATTCCGGCTAAATTAATGCTGGAGATGCCGGGCACCACTTGAGTGGGAATCCCGAAACTCTCGGCATATTCAATTTCCTCTTTTCCTCTTGCGAAAATAAAAGGGTCTCCTCCTTTTAAGCGCACCACATGCCCATGACTAAACACATTTTCAATAATCAATTCATTGATTTCTTCCTGCTTATAGCTGTGCTTACCTGCTCGCTTGCCTACATAAATTTTTAATGCTTTTGAGGGAGCATAATTTAATAATTCAGGATGCACCAAGGCATCATACAATACCACATCCGCCTGCGCCAATGTTTTGATGCCTTTCACGCTGATCAGATCCGGATCTCCCGGCCCAGCTCCTACTAAACTTAATTTCCTTTCCATGATTATGCTTTATAAAAATGATTGATGACTGTTTTTTCTGTTGATGCTATGCCTCTCAAACTCTTGGCTTCTTCCAAAAATTGATGCGCAGATTTCAGATAATGTTGTACAAATTCCTCAGTTGGTTTTTGTGATTTTATCTGGTAAACCAAATCGGCAAAGGAGCTTTCTAGCTTCACTTTTTCGGTCTCCACAAAATGCACATCAAAATCTGCTATGATGCCTGCTTGCGTATTGCACTGCACATCTTCCGCCAGCAATAGCGCTTTAGCCGTGGTGACCAATACATTATAGCTGTTATACAAAGCATGCTCTAGCTCATTTTCCTGAAACTGCTCATAGGCATTCACCAACTTTTCTTCTGCTTCTTTGAAAATGGTGCTGACCAAATCAAAACTGGCTCCGGCACATTCTCCCAAACCAATTTCAGGGGTAAATTCCTGATCTCGGTTCCAATCGATATAGTCCTGATCCCTTATGTCCGTCAGATCACCCAAATGCTTCAGCAAATCATAGAAGTACTTTTTCTCTTTCGTTCTGAAATAATCAGGATAAAAAGCACCATCAGCATTGGCTTCATAATCATTTAGCAAAACCCTAAAAGCTTCCGGGATTCTTTTGGTTGGCAGTTTGATGACCTTTTCTGCCGCTAAACCGGTTCCATCAGATCGCAAGCCACCGCCCAAAACCACTTGCATGGCGGGCACTACTTTCCCCTGATTTTTAATGGAGCTGCCATGAAGCCCAATGCCGGCAATCATATGTTGCCCGCAAGCGTTCATACATCCGCTGATTTTGGTATTGATCAGTTTGCTATGCGCCAGATGTGGGAATTCCTGCAATAGGAATTTTTCCAAAATATCCGCTAGAGCGGTACTATTGGTCACCCCCAGATTACAAGTATCCGTTCCCGGGCAAGCCGTGATATCCGCAAAGCTCTCCGCACCGGATTGATTTAGTCCCAGTTCACCCAGCTTTTCAAATAAAACCGGCAAAGCATTTTTTCGGACAAATCGAATCACCAATCCCTGATATACACTGATGACCAAATCACCGCCTACAAATTCATCAATCACATCCGCTAGTTTTTTGGCAGTTATATAATCGATATCGCCCAAAGGCGCTTTTACCAAAACTCCATAATAACCTTCCTGCTTTTGCTCAAAAACATTGGAATCCAACCATTGCTGGTATGCCCATTGATCCTTCACATCATAGCTGGAATAGATTTTCTTCGGCTTTGCTTCAGTAATCGCACTGGGCTTCAAATCCAATGGCTTGGGATGCAAAACTTTTTCTTCTTCCTCCACCAATCTTCTAAATTCATCCAATCCGATTTTCTTGATGAGAAATTTTAATCTGGCTTTCATTCTTTTCTCTCGCTCACCAAAACGGTCAAAAACTCTTAGGGCAGCTTCTAAAAAAGTGATCAATCTGTTTTCAGGCAGGAATTCAAAGAACTCCTGAGCCAGAATAGTTTGTGCGCCTAATCCGCCTCCCACTAAAACCCGAAACCCTTTTTCTTCTTCTTTTCCATTTTTTCTCAAGACCGGGATAAATCCAAAATCATGGATGAAAGCAAAAGCCGTATCCTGCTCACTTGATGAAAAAGCGATTTTAATTTTTCTGCCCATTTCCTGGCAAATCGGATTTCGCAGAAAGAATCTGAAAACAGCATCCAGATATGGTGTTACGTCAAAGGGCTCATGCGGATCGATTCCTGCCTTATGACTGGCGGTGATGTTTCGAACCGTATTTCCACATGCTTCCCTGGCGGTTAAACCAGAAGCTTCTAGCGCAGTCCAAATAGCCGGGGAATCATCCAGTTTTACATAATGAAATTGAATATTTTGCCTGGTAGTCAAATGTAAATTGCCTGTAGCATATTGATCCGACAAATCAGCCACCACTCGCAATTGATCTGTGGTAATTCTCCCCGCAGGGATTTTCAATCGGAACATTTGCACGCCCTGTTGCCTTTGTCCGTAAACCCCACGCGTTAATCGGTAGGCTTTAAATTTCTCTTCATCAATCTGACCGGATCGGAAGAGTTCAATCTTATTTTTAAGCTCAGCTATGTCTTTTTTTGCTGGCTTTGGTAATACTAAGTTTTCATTTAATAGTGTCATAATTTTAAATTTTTGGGTAAAAAAAATGCCTCTTGCTGAAGTTGGGATTCTGCAAGAGGCACTATAATTTGGGTATAGCGATATCATGCAGCATCCGGAGGAGCCTTGCAACACATTATAAAACAGATCCTATTTTTTGTCCTTAATTCCATTATTTTGAAGCTTTTAGCGCTTGCTCAATATCTTCAATTATATCGTTTACATTTTCCAAACCGACCGACAATCGGATGAGTCCATCGGCAATACCCACTCTATGCCTTTCTTCCTCGCTTAGTTTGCTGTGAGTGGTCGTGGCAGGATGCGTCACAATTGATCGGGTATCTCCAAGGTTGGAAGTAACCGAAAGCATATTCAGATTATTTACAAATTTGCTACATCGTTCACCTCCTCCTTTCACTATAAAGGTGAGAATACCGCCTCCTTTAAGCATCTGTTTTTTGGCTAAATCAAACTGAGGGTGCGATTTCAAGAAGGGGTATTTCACGCTTTCCAATTCGGTATGTCCCTCCAAATATTCCGCTATTTTCAAAGCACTTTCGCAATGCCTGTCCATGCGTACCGCTAAGGTTTCCAGACTTTTCGAGAGCACCCATGCATTAAAAGGTGAAATGGCCGGCCCCGTATGGCGACTGAAAAAGCGTACATCCTTGATTAATTCCTTGGAACCCAGGATCAAGCCGCCTAATACTCTGCCTTGGCCATCAATAAATTTGGTGGCACTGTGCGAAACAATATGAGCACCCCATTTGGCAGGTTGTTGTAAATAGGGAGTGGCAAAGCAATTGTCCACCACTAAAATTAAATTGTGCGCTTCCGCCAATTTCCCCAGCCATTCCAAATCAATGATTTCCAATCCGGGATTGGAGGGCGTTTCCACAAAAATCATTTTGGTTTCAGGCTTAATCAAGCTTTCCCATTCATGCGTTCTGCTGATATCCGCATAAGTATGTGAAATGCCCCATTTCGGGAAAATCTGTGTCAATAATTGGTGGGTAGAACCAAATAATGACCTGGCCGCTAAAATATGATTGCCTTGCTGGAGCAATGCCGCCATGCTTCCAAACATAGCTGCCATTCCTGTAGCCGTAGCAAAACCATCCTCCAAGCCCTCTAAACGAGCCATTTTATCAATTAGCTCCGAACTATTGGGGTTAGAAAATCGGGAATAAATATTGCCTTCCTCTTCATCATTGAATAATGCTTTTGCTTGTTCGGCATTTTCAAAAGTGAAGGAAGAAGTCAAATAAAGCGGCACAGCATGTTCCCTGTTGCCACTTTGGGCAGCTTGCGTACGGATAGCCTGAGTTTCGAAATGTTGAGACATAAATATATTGGTTATAGTTTTCCTGCTGGAGGAAATTAAATTTGACAAAAATTGAGTTGGATAAGCTTTTAAAAGGAGTTAGTTAATTGCTAGGATTTTAATCCTGTGCAAATGCTACATATTCCCCAAAAACTTAAATTGGAAATCAACAACAGTTGCTACAACAGCAAATATTCATTTGATTTTTGGATTTAGAAATAGACATGCGTTCCAATGATTGATCGTGTAAATCAATTTGGAGATTGTGCGAGATGTAAATTTTCAGTTTGTTCATTGTTTTACCGTTTTATATTTCCCTTCCTTGGGCAGGAATTGGCACCTTTCCAAATTGCTTGGGGGTTGCCAGAGGGTCAACGAGCCTGTTCTCTCACCTCATCTATATAAATCGGTCGAAACCGATATGATGCCTCAAATATAGAGACAGCTTTTCTACAATTCCAAATTTGAGTGGGGATTATTTTTAAATTGGCTTAAAATGTTGGTTTTATCGGCTTTATTTTTTTTTGAAGTAATGTTCTTTGCTTTCATTTTTCTCCTTTTCTTTTTGCTTGAACAAAAAGAAACAACGCCATAGGCATCACTATGTGGAAATTCAAGAAAGTTTAATGCTTCCCCCCTCAATGCCCTCGCTGGCCCGCTAAACTTTCCTCCCTCCCGCTTTTCCGAGCTCCTCGGAATTGGTCGAGTTAGTTCTATTGGAACTCATCATAAAAAAATCATATTCCCTACTATGAGGGACTGTTTATAACAACAATATTTGTTTATAAATTATTTTAAATCTGTTTTTGTTAATTTGTTAATTGGTAAAAGAAATAAATATGCATAGAACTTACAGAATAGTATTAAACCCTGATATTGATGGTGGATACACGGCTATAGTTCCAGCTTTACCTGGATGTATTACATGGGGAAAAGATATTCAGGGAGCTAAAGAAATGGCAAAAGAAGCTATTGAATTATATATTGAAGATTTAATTTCCTCTGGTGAAAATGTGCTGGATGACAATAATAGCCTTGAGCTATCATTAATTGTCGCTTAAAATGAAAGCTAAAGAGTTAATAAAGTAATTAGAAAAAAATGGTTTTATACTCCAAAGAATTAAAGGCAGCCATCACTTATATAAGCATCCTAACGGAAAAAGAACAATAGTACCCCTTCACAACAAAGACATACCCAAAGGCACATTAAACGCTATCTTAAAGCAAGCCGGATTAAAATAATTACACCTGCCGGTGTGCGCTCTACCGGTAAAAACTATTTTAAGACTTTTATTTACCCTTTTTCCACAAATCATTCCCAAATATTTTCAAAATTGTTGGAGTAAAAATCAATTCTGGTAATAACCCTGGCAAATAAACAAACAAAAACATTATATCTATTGGCAAAATCCAAAATGACCAAATAAAGAATGAACTGATTATAGTAATAATCCTTGTAAGAACAATAATTATAACGCTTTTTAATATCTTGTTTTTGTTTATGAATAAAACATATCCTTGATAAACTGCTGCCATTAAAAATGTAATTGACCCTAAAAAAAGAGTTAAGATTAAAAGCTCAATTATAGGTGTGGGTTCCTGTTCCATTATTTGTCAAAGATTTACATTTTAATAAATTTATATTTCAAGAAACCCTTTTTTTCGATCTCAGCTAGAAACTCTTTATCAAGCCCGTTTTTAGACAGTAAATCGACTTTTCGATTTAATATTTTTTCCAAATCAATTTTCATTTGAATAAATTGAAGTCCAATAGGTTTTGAATAATCTAAATCAAGTAAAATGTCCACATCACTATTTTAATTCTCCTTACCTCTACTGAATGAACCAAAAATTGAAGCACTGTAGACAGGTTGCTGATAAAGTAATCTTTAAGTTCCTTTATTTTATCTTTGGCAGACTCATGAGTTGAATTAAATACTCTTTTTAATTTTCTTGTAAATTTCCTTTTGAGAAACAAATTGCCCACTTTTTATTTCCTCTATCGCTTTATCGATTTCCTTTTTATATTGAAACTGAGATAATGGCTTACCATTTGAAGTATAAATAACTATTTTCTCTTGCTTCCCCATATCTAAATGTAATTATTTCAGTAACAAAAAACCAATAGATACTGATCAAACAGCCGCAGAAGCCTGCAACAACAACCCACAAATATAAGCTGCGTAAGTACCAAGCGCATATCCTAAAACTGCCAACAGTACGCCCACCGGAGCTAAGCTAGGATGAAAAGCACCTGCAACTATTGGAGCTGAAGCAGCACCGCCAACATTTGCTTGACTTCCAACTGCCACGAAGAAATATGGAGCTTTGATGATTTTGGCTACTCCCAGTAAAACTATCACATGCACTGCCATCCAAATCAAACCTACCATAAAGAAACCGGGATTATCGAATATGGCAGTTACATCCATTAACATACCGATGGAAGCTACCAAAACATAAATCATCACACTTCCTAGGCGGGAAGCCCCTACGCCTTCAAATTTTCTGGCTTTGGTAAAAGATAGTCCTAAGCCTATAGTGGTGGCAATTACGACCAACCAAAAGAAAGAGGAAGTCAAACTGAATTTATCTAATTGAGGAGCAACCTCTCCTATCCATGGTGCAATAATATCTGCTCCAAAATGCGCTATTCCCGTAGCTCCGAAACCAATGGCTAATACGGTCATCACTTCTGGTAGAGTAGGAATCTTCATAATAGATGCTTGATATTTCTCAATTCCATTTTTCACTTCTTCAATGGACGAGGCATCTGCTTTTAATCTTTTATCAAGCTTTTTAGAAATCCCTACTCCGTAAAGCAAAAATGCCATCCAAATATTGGCTACAATCACATCTACAGTAATCATGGTGGCGAATAAATCTTCACTGGCTCCGAAGGTTTCAAACATAGCTGCCTGGTTGGCTCCTCCACCTATCCAACTTCCGGCTATTGTAGCCATTCCTCTCCAGACAGCATCAGGACCAACACCACCCACAATATCCGGAGCAAAAGAAGAAACTATTAAAATCGAAAGTGGTCCACCAATTACAATCCCAACAGTACCTGCAAAAAACATAATGATAGCTTTTTTCCCTAATCTTGCAATGGCTTTTAAATCAATACTGAGCGTCAATAACACTAAAGCACTGGGCAATAAATAGCGAGAAGACATATAGTAAAGATTGGATTCATCTCCTGAAATGATGCCAAATGTGTTAAATAAAGATGGAATGAAATAGCACAGTAAAACGGAGGGTACAAATCGGTAGAATTTCTGCCAGCCTGATTTTTTGCTAGAAGCGGTGATAAAAATGGCTGCCAATATTAACATTAACAGGCCTAAAACTACGGCATCATTGGTGATTAAAGGTTTCTCCATTATGTATAATGTTCTTTCAAAATTTCTACAAATTCACTTAAAATCATGGCAGTAGCACCCCAAACTACCTTATCTTCTATATTAAAAAAAGGGGCTTTCAATCTTACTTCTTGAGCTACTGTTAATTCAGTTTCTTGTAAAGTTTGTGGGTGAATTAAATGCTGAACCTCAGCATGAAAAATATGCTCCACTTCTCGGGGATCTCTTATAAAATCAGGTTTCTTTTTTAAAATACTGATTATCGGTTTGACGATAAAATTACTGGCCGTGACATTCAAATCTGATAAACTGCCGATGACTTCATTATCTGATATTTTGACGCCTATTTCTTCAAAAGTTTCACGAATAGCGGTTTCAATCAAATCATGATCAGATTCTTCTTTTTTCCCACCCGGCAAGCTCACTTGTCCTCCGTGAATTCCCTGATAGGGAGGCCTTTGCATTAATGGAAAATAGATTTTCCCTTCATCAGGATATAATGCTATCATAACAGCACCATTTTTGGGCGGCTTTTCATATTGCATCTTAAAGCGCTGGCCAATGGGTTGAGCCATCATATACTTATGGGCAATATCACCAGGAAGTGGTTTCTGCAATCTCTCTTTAAGAAAAGCACCGATATCTGTCATTACAATATAACTATTCGAGAATCAACCAATATTAATTTGGCTCAAAGTAAAGCCTATATATAATTAAAACAAAAATACAGCTTTAAATATGAGCTTTTTTGATTCAAAAATGTGTATTAAAAAATATAGGGAATAGATTTTTATGAATTTTAAGGTATCGGCATTCACCTTAAACCCTAACTCAATCATTTTAAATAATTTATGATAATTTTTTCCATAATAACACAAATTATTCATAATATATTTATATCTTTACATAGGACTAAGCTAATTCCCCATGTTTAAACTTTTTTATACTTATTCATTACTATTTTTTTGTTTTGCCTTTTCATTTAATTCATTGAGTCAAAATGAATTCACTACTACATGGCAAACCACAGACAGTGAAATTACAATTCCAATTATTTCTGTAGATAGTTTAACTTATAATTATGATATAGAATGGGCCAACCTAACAAATCCTGGAGATGGAGATGGTTCTGATACTGGAATATCAACAGCGTACACTATCTCGAATTTAAACAACGGTGACACTTACGAAGTAAAAATTTCTGGGGCATTTCCAGCTATATATTTCAATAATGGTACTGAAAAAGATAAAATTCAAACCATAGAACAATGGGGCGATATTGAATGGGCAACCATGTATCTTGCATTTTTTGGCTGTAGCAACTTAGTATCAAATGCAACTGATTCACCAAATTTACAAGTTACAAAAAGCCTTTACGGAATGTTTGCTTATGCTAATGCATTTACGGGTGATTTGAGTAATTGGGATGTTAGCACTATCACTGACATGTACGCTATATTTTTATTTGCAACTTCCTTTAACAGTGATATAAGCAGTTGGGATGTCAGTAATGTTACAAACTTTGGATTTGCCTTTTACGGAGCAAATTCATTTAATTCAAATATTAGTGGCTGGAATGTAGGTGCTGCCACTAATATGAGCGGCATGTTTTATCAGGCCACTTCTTTTAATCGTGATATAGGCGACTGGAACACTGAAAATGTAACCAATATGAGCAATATGTTTTCAGGGGCAAGTTCTTTTAATACCGATCTAAATAATTGGAATGTTGGCTCAGTCACCAATATGAGTAGTATGTTTCAGAATGCCACATCTTTCAATGGTGACATAAGCAATTGGTACACTGGAAATGTTACCAATATGAGCAATATGTTTTCAGGTGCTAGTTCATTCAACAGCTATATTAATAATTGGAGTGTAGGCAATGTATTGAACATGAGCGGAATGTTTCAAAACGCCACAGCTTTTAATAGCGAATTAGATGATTGGTTTACAGCTAATGTAACAAATATGAGCAATATGTTCTCAGGAGCTAGTTCTTTTGATCAATCTTTGGGAAGCTGGAATATTAGTGATGTTACCACCATGGCCGGTATGTTGGATAATTGTGGCATGTCAAAATTAAATTATGATGCCACATTGAGAGGATGGGAATCTTTTTTCGCAACACCAATAGGAATCACCTTGGGGGCTGCAGGATTAACTTATTGTAATGCATCGGATAGCAGGGCTATATTAACTGGAACAGGAGGCTATAGCTGGGTTATAAATGGAGATAATTTAGAATGTCTGCCTTTTGTAACAACATGGCAAACAACAGACGGAGAATTAACTATACCAGCTTATACATTTGGATCCGAAACTTATTTATATAATGTTTCTTGGATCAATCTTACAAATCCGGGTGAAAATGAAGGTTCAGTGTCTGGTATTACTGGAAACTACACTATAACAGAATTAAATAATAATGATACTTATGAAGTTTCAATTTCTGGCGATTTCCCTAGGATATATTTCCAAAACTTCAATATTTCCGCAGATAATAGAAATAAGATACTAACCATCGAACAATGGGGCGATCAAGAATGGACAAGTATGAGTGGTGCTTTTTCCAATTGCACGAATTTAATTTCTAATGCAACCGATTCGCCCATCTTAATCAATGCCGCAACACTAAATGGAATGTTTGCAGGGGCTACATCATTTACTGGTGATTTAAGCAATTGGGATGTAAGCAGTATAGAGGATTTGAACAATATGTTTCAGGACGCTGTCAATTTTAATAGTAATTTAAATAATTGGGATGTAAGCAACGTAAACCAAATGAGCTCAATGTTTAGGGGAGCCGCAAGCTTTAACAGTGAATTAAGCAATTGGAATGTTAGCAATGTAAATTTCATGTCTTCCATGTTCCGTGGAGCAACCTCTTTTAATCAAAACTTAAATTCTTGGGATGTGAGCAACGTCAATTCCATGAACTCCATGTTTGAAGAAGCCACTTCTTTTAATGGTGATATAAGTAATTGGAGTGTCAATAATGTTACTACAATGAATAGGATGTTTAAAGGTGCTAATTCTTTTACTGGTGATTTAAGTGATTGGAATGTTGGGAATGTCACCAACATCAATGAGATGTTTGCCAATGCCACTGCCTTCAACAGCGATTTAAGTGATTGGGATGTGAGAAACGTTTTAGAAATGAGGCTTATGTTTAATGGCGCCACTTCTTTTAATAGGGACTTAAGCGATTGGAACGTGGCCAAAGTCAGACAAATGGGCGGAATGTTTTGGAATGCCACTGGTTTCGATCAAAATTTAGGCAATTGGGATATAAGTTCAGTTGAGCCTTTTGAGGTAGAATCCAGCCCCCCTCTAGGTGTTGATTCATTATTTACAAATTCCGGTATGTCAACTTTTAATTATGACTCCACATTGATTGGCTGGTCAACGCTTACGGCTGAAGAAACTCAAATCCCATTGAACCTTTCTTTAGGTGCTCAAAATTTAAGCTATTGTTTATCAAACACAGAAAGGGCAAAATTGCTCGAGGATTATGGATGGGTAATTTACGATAACGGACCAGGATGCCCAACGCCTACAATCCAAGCATCTAATATTTCATTTTCCAATGTGACCACCTCTCAAATGGATATTTCTTGGACAAATGGCAATGGCACTAACAGGATTGTCTTAGCAAGAGAGGGAAATGCCGTAAGCACTAACCCCACTAACCTAAACTCTTATTCAGCTAACTCCGCATTTGGAGTTGGGGACGGATTAGGTAGTGGTAACTTTGTAGTTTATAAAGGCAATGGGAATGGTTTTACACTCACAGGTCTTTCTGATGGTACAACATATCATCTTAGGGTCTATGAATACAATGGAGCAAATGGACTTGAAGTATATTTACAAAGTACTGCAGCAGGAAATCCTGCTTCCCAAATGACCTTAGCTATTCCAACTATTACAGATTTTAATCCATCATCCGCAGGCACCGGTGATACAGTCACCATTACCGGAAGTGGATTTACAAATGCAAATCAAGTAAGCTTTGGAGGTACAAACGCCTCCTCTTTTACGGTTAACTCCGACACTGAAATAATTGCAATAGTAGATTCAGGTGCTTCAGGTGATGTAGAAGTAAGCACGCCAGGAGGTACGGCAACCCAAGCAGGATTTGAATTTATTCCTGCTCCAATAATTTCTTCTTTCTTGCCTACATCCGCTGGACAAGGAGATACTGTCATTATATCAGGATTAAATTTCACAGATGCAGAAGTAGTTAGCTTTGGAGGTACGGATGCGGATACTTTCAATATAGTTTCTGATACTGAAATTATGGCTATTGTTGGAGAAGGCTCTTCAGGAGATGTATTAGTAACCACATTAGGAGGTACGGATACACAGACAGGATTTGAATTCATTCCAGCCCCTGTTATTTCAAGCTTTTCACCCACATCAGCACCTCAGGGAGGAACTGTTTCCATTATTGGTATGAATTTCACCAATGCAAGTGCAGTAAGTTTTGGTGGAACAGATGCATCCTCATTTTCAGTTGTCTCCGATACTGAAATTGAAGCTATTATCGGTTCAGGCACATCGGGGGATGTAATGGTAACTACGCCTGGAGGAACTGCATCAGAAGAAGGCTTTGAGTTTATCCCAGCCCCAAGCATTTCATCATTTTCACCTACATCTGCTGCACAAGGCGAAACTGTCACCATAAATGGCTCGAATTTCTCTGATGCAAGTCTGGTAAGCTTTGGCGGTACGGAAGCTGATTCCTACACGGTAGTTTCCAATACTGAAATTACGGCAATTGTAGGCTCTGGTGATTCAGGTGATGTAATGGTTACTACCCCAGGCGGTACTGCAAACCAAGCAGGTTTTGAATTTATTCCAGGACCTAACATTACTTCATTCTCACCAACATCGGCCAAATCTGGGGAAATGGTAGAGATAACAGGTATGAATTTTACGGATGCAAGCCAGGTCAGTTTTGGAGGCACTGACGCATCATCTTTTACCGTAATTTCAGATAGCGTAATCAATGCTACTGTAGGTAACGGATCATCTGGAAACGTATCGGTCACTGCAACGGGCGGTACCGGTTCCAAAGAAGGTTTTACCTGGTTATTTTCCCAAATAGCCTTATTTTGGGGTAATAATATTGCTATCGAAAACAATCAAACGAATCCCATAGATATTGGAAAAGCCATTATCGGAGAGAATATTCAAAACCAGTTTGTAATATTTAACAGTGGGAATAATGACCTAGTCATTTCAAACATGAGCTCTTCTGATGATGAATTTGAAATCATTTCAACGGTAGATACAGTTAAAGCCGGTTTCCCCGCCCCAATCACTATAATTTTTAATTCAGCAAATGTAGGGGTTTTTGAAAGTGAAATAAGGATTGACAATAACAGTATTAATAATCCGGAATTTGTTTTTAGAGTTCAGGCAGAACTAACTGGACTCAATATTATTGATGGCGAAACAGATTCACTTGTTATTTCAAATCAAGATATCAACCTTGGTTCCACTTTAATCAATGTGAATATAGATAAGAATTTCAATATTGAAAACCTGAGTTCAAGCTCAACAATTGATATATTAAGCATAACCGTGGACAATCCTGTTTTTCAAATTATTGATGCGCCCTCTTCAATTGCGCCCTCATCTTCTGAAAATTTTACTGTAAGGCTAAATTCCGATGCCGTAGGGGAATATAGCGGAACTGTCACTGTTTCCACCAACTTGAATGATTTTTCATTTCTTGTGACAGGAACAGTTTTGGAGGAATTATCTACTGAAATCAAAGTATATAATGTGGTAACCCCAAATGGTGACGGAAGGCATGATTTCCTTCAAATCGATAATATAACAGAATACCAAAACAATAAAGTAAGTATTTTCAATCGCTTGGGAAACAAAGTATTTGTAATGAACAATTACGATAATGCTAGCCGAATTTTTGAGGGATATTCTGATAATGGAGAGGAATTGCTTACTGGAAACTATTATTATGTGATTGACAAAGGCAACGGTGAAAAAAGAATTAGTGGCTTTTTAATTATTAAAAGATGATGAAAAAATCGAGACTTCTGTTCCTAACTTTTATTTTGTTGCCTTTCTGTCTGACCGCTCAGCTTGACCCGCTATACAACCAATATTTTTTCAATCAAGCCATGATTAACCCTGCTTATACTGGGGTGAATAATGTTTTTAATGCAACTGCTATAAGCAGGATTCAGTGGGCGGGAATAGACGGGGCACCCACAACCAATACACTGAATGTGAGTAGTTCGGTCTTTAAAAATAAAGTTGGCGTGGGAGCCAGTCTCATCTATGATTCATACGGAATCAACAGCAATACAGAATTTAATGTAGCCTACTCTTATAAAATCACTACTGCAGTTGGAAATGTTTTTTCAATGGGCCTACAAGCTGGTTTGGTCAACATCAATTATGATTATAACCGACTAACCCTACAATATTTAGACGATGTAATTTTAACTGGTGCTCAACCGAGTTTGACGGAGGAAAATTTTGGAGTTGGCTTTTGGTATATGAGCAAGGACTATTATGTGGGATTATCTGTACCCAGAATGCTGGACATCAAGATTAATGATGGTGGTATGGAAAGCACAAGATACAGAAGACATTATTATCTCAGTGCTGGTTATGTTTTTGATCAGCTTTTTGACCTGAAATTTAAACCATCGATACTGCTTATGTTTATGGATAAGGATCATTATGCATTTGATTTAAATGCTTCCTTTCTATTAAACGAGGCTATATGGCTTGGCGCTTCCTTCCGAAATTTTGGAACCATAGGACTCAATACCCAAATGAAAGTAGGCGAAACACTCAAGTTGGGATATGCATTTGAATTGCCTGTCAACAACACTGCTTTAACAGGATTTGGAACCCACTCACTTATGGTCTCTTTGGATCTTGAATTATTGGGCAGACATGGTTTGGGAAGGAGATTCTTTTAAAAAAAATAGGAGATAAATTCACGATTTACCTCCTATCTGTTAATTCATTCTTATTCTACTGTACTAGCAATTACTTACCTGCTTCATATCGTTTGGATACTTCATCCCAGTTAATTACATTAAAGAAAGCTGAGATATAGTCAGGTCGTCTGTTCTGATAATTTAGGTAATAAGCATGTTCCCAAACATCAAGACCTAAAATCGGAGTGCCACCACAGCCTACATTTGGCATGATCGGATTATCTTGATTTGGAGAAGAACAAACTTCTACTTTCCCACCAGAGTGAACACATAACCATGCCCAACCCGAACCAAAACGAGTTGCCGCAGCATTTGAAAATTCTTCTTTGAATTTATCAAAAGAACCATAAGCTGCATTGATGGCATCAGCTAAAGCTCCAGAAGGTTCTCCTCCACCGTCTGGGCTCATTACAGTCCAGAATAAAGAGTGATTATAATGACCTCCACCGTTATTTCTAACAGCATTATTATCACTATTATTTTTAAGCAATTCTTCTAAAGATTTGCCATCCATATCTGTTCCTTCAACAGCTGCATTCAATTTTGTAACATATCCATTATGATGCTTTCCATGATGGATTTCCATCGTTTTCGCATCTATATGTGGTTCTAAAGCATCTTTTGCATATGGTAATGCTGGTAATTCAAAAGCCATAATATTTATAAATTATAGGTTAAACATTTATTAAAAATTCAATTTTATTTTTTTCTCAATTTTGCAAAAAAATCATCTATCAACTTCTTGCTTTCACTTGCCATCAGACCGCTTTTAACTTTTGTTTTGGGATGAATCATATTGGGATTTATTTTAGTAAATCCTCTTTTTTCATCCGCTAAAGCATAAACAATTTGATCAATTTGTGACCAATTGAGTGCACCCGCACACATTCCGCATGGCTCCAAACTAACATAGAGTGTACAATCAGTTAAATATTTGCCCCCTAAATAATTGGCGGCTGAAGTGATCGCCAACATCTCTGCATGAGCAGTAACATCATTCAATCTCTCAGTTTGGTTATAAGCTTTTGCAATAATCTTTTTCTGACAAACAACGACAGCACCAACGGGAATTTCACCTTCATCATAGGCTATTGCAGCCTGACGAAGAGCTTCCTTCATAAAGTGCTCGTCAGAATTAACGGTGAGTTCCATTTTATGTTTACCGGAATTTGGTGGTTTTGAACATTTTTTGAGCAATTGGCTCCCATTGAGATTTCATATAAGGAGGGCAAGAAAAACTAATTACCACCAACCCATTTTTATGAATAGTATAAAGCAAATATGTATAACGCTCTTCAGCCGACCGATTGCCTTCCGCATCTGGTTTCCCATCAAACTGATAAGCGGCAAATTCCTTTTCATTGATGGTTACTAGTTCTTTTTGAGAAAAATCAATTTCTTGAAATAAGTTAGGAATACTTGAATCATAAAATTCCTTGAGTAAGGCAACATCCCCATCTTGCCAAAAAGTAGGCGATGCCGTAATGGTAAATTCAACAGATGATTGTTCATCAGTCATAGCCACATCCGGAATTCGGGCACCTAAAAATTTGGCGGAAAGCTCCTGTTGGGTCATCTTTCTCAGTTCAGTGGAAACCTCCATGCTTACATAATCCGTAAGCTTTTGTTTTTTTAAAACAGGCTCTTGAACAAAAAAGAGCATCAAAAATATTAAACCAATTGATTTAATCATTAACATATTATTTTAATCATTCAAAAAATTTATGCTCTAATGGCAATTACGGGATCTAATTTGGCGGCCATTCCTGCCGGTACAATTCCCGACAAAGTTCCTATTATGACTGAAACGCCCACTCCAAGAATGATATTACCCATTGAAAGGCTCAATTCTAAACTACCTAAGGAAACAAAACTCAATAAATACACCAATAACAATCCGAAAAGCCCCCCTAGTAGCGAAAGGAATACTGCTTCAAACAGAAATTGAAATAAAATAAAGAAATTTTTAGCCCCTAATGACTTTTGAATACCAATGATATTGGTTCTTTCCTTAACAGAAACAAACATAATATTGGCAATACCAAAGCCACCTACCAAAATAGAAAAGCTACCAATTACCCATCCTGCCAAAGAAATAACCCCAAAGATTGAACCAATCACTTCGCCAAATGCTTCTGGTCTATTGATGGCAAAATTGGTAACTTCTCTTGGACGCAAGCCTCTTTTCTGCCTAAGCAATCCTGTAATTTCACCTTCAAGGTTTTTTAAGCCTTCATCATCAGGATAACCTTTTAGGGCAATAATGGATTCCACTCCAAAATTCCCCTGGCCTGAATACATTTTAAAGAAAGTATTGTAAGGAACATAACAAAAATCATCTGCACTTGGGGCATTAATTACGCTAGCCCCTTGTTTTTCCATCACTCCAATCACCCTGAATTTCAATCCTCTTAATTTTACTTCTTTTCCTATCGGATCTGACAATGGAAATAAAGTTTTAGCCACTTCAGCCCCTATAATGGTTACATTTGCCCCCTTTTCAACTTCCTGCAATCCGAAATACCGACCTGTTTCAACCGGAATTTCAAATACATCTTTATGTTGATAGGCTACACCTGAAACTATAGCTCCGCTTAAACTATTGCTCTCATGCTTTACCGTCACCCCAAACCTTTCAGCAAAAATGGTGACTGCACTTGCTTGATTTGCATTATTTTTTAAAAATTGATATTCACTGAATTGTGCCTTAGGCCTATTGACATATTTCCACCACGGATAATTATCTTCAAATATCCATGGGAATTTCTCAATACGGATCACATCATCACCCAAAAAGTTGAGACTGTCCCTTATGTTCTTTTCCAATGAATCCACCAAAGTAAAAACAGTGATGATAGAGAAAATCCCGACTGTTACACCTAAAAGTGAAAGAATAGTCCTTAATAAATTGGCTCGTAAAGCACTTAAAGCAAATCGGAAACTCTCTAAAAGCAGATGAATGTAAATCATACGTAAATATAAAAATATAATCCTACAAGTTTACAAAAACTATTCTTAACTTTGCCCTCTTAAAATTTTTAAGTCTAACCACTTAATACCGTAATATTAAGTATGAAATTATCAGAATTCAAATTCGAATTACCACTAAAATTAGTGGCACAACATCCGGCAGAAGACAGAGATTTAGCAAAACTAATGGTTTTGCACAAAGATACCGGGGAAATTGAACACAAAACTTTTAAAGACATTGTAGATTACTTTGATGAAGGTGACATTTTGGTTACCAACAACACCAAAGTATTCCCTGCCCGTCTTTATGGTAACAAAGAAAAAACTGGTGCCCAAATTGAGGTTTTTCTATTGAGAGAGCTTAATAAAGAAATGCACTTATGGGATGTGTTAGTTGACCCGGCTCGTAAAATCCGTGTTGGTAATAAGTTATATTTTGGAGATGGTGAATTAGTAGCGGAAGTTATTGACAACACCACCTCAAGAGGAAGAACCATCAAATTTTTATACGATGGTGATGACCAGGATTTCTACAAATTGGTAGATTCTTTGGGAGAGACTCCGCTTCCGAAATATATAAAAAGACCAGTTGAAGAAGCCGACAGGGAAAGATTCCAAACGATTTATGCCGAGGAAGTAGGAGCTGTGGCAGCACCAACTGCGGGTATGCACTTTACTCGTCAGGTATTGAAGAGAATGGAATTGAAAGGCATCAAAACCAGTCCGATTACATTGCATATTGGTTTGGGGACCTTCCGTCCAGTTGATGTGGAAGATTTAACCAAACACAAAATGGATTCGGAAAACTTTAAGGTTCCGAAAAAAACTGCGGAATTGGTTAATGAGTCTTTAGATAGCAAAAAAAGAGTTTGTGCTGTAGGTACTACTGCTATGCGCTCCATGGAATCTTCGGTAACAGCCAACAATCGTTTAAAAGAAAATGAAGGCTGGACAGATAGATTCATATTCCCTCCTTACGAATTTAAAATTTGTAATGCGCTATTGACCAATTTTCATATGCCGGAATCTACCTTGTTGATGATGGCCGCAGCATTTGGAGGTTATGAAAATGTTATGAATGCTTATCAAGAAGCTATAAAAAACAAATATAGATTCCTTTCTTATGGGGATGCTATGTTGATTATTTAAATTGAACATTACAGAAATAGAACTGCTGTGCAATACTTTGAAAGCATGGCAGTTTTATTTTTACCCATAACAAACATTTCTTCGAAACATGCTGTTAGCTCTTTAATAACAGTAAATCCAAATTTCAGATGACAGTTTTACCCTATAAAGACAAGGAAACAGGCAAAAAGCAACAGGTGGCCGATATGTTTGACAATATCAGCCACAAATATGATTTCCTTAATCATTTCTTAAGCTTAGGAATCGATATCAGATGGAGAAAAAAAGCCATCAAGCTATTGAAGGAAATCCAACCCAAGCAAATTTTGGATATCGCTACAGGAACCGGTGATTTTGCCATCGAAGCATTAAAATTAAATCCTGATCATGTGACAGGAGTTGATATTTCAGAGGGGATGCTCAATGTTGGTAGAGAAAAGCTTAAGAAAAGAAAACTGGATGACAGAATCACGCTATCTTCTGGGGACTCTGAAAACCTTCCATTTGAGGATAATAAGTTTGATGCCATCATCGTTGCATTTGGGGTAAGGAATTTTGAGAATCTTGAAAAAGGATTGGCAGAAATGTTTAGGGTGTTAAGTCCAGGCGGTAAAGTAGTGGTTTTGGAGTTTTCCAAACCTAAAAGCTTTCCATTTAAACAGCTATACAATTTCTATTTTAAAAATATCTTGCCTACTTTAGGCAAAACAATTTCAAAAGATAACGCAGCTTATACGTATCTACCGGAATCTGTTAAGTCATTTCCAGATGGAAAGGATTTTACATCAATTTTGGATAAACTAGGCTTCAAAAACACAGAATGCAAACCATTAACCTTTGGCATAAGCTCAATATACACTGGAATAAAATAATATTATTCGGAATCGGTATATTTATTAGTTTTCAAGTCTCATCACAGCATTATGAGCAAGAAAACTTACCCAATTATGACGATGATTTAATTCATTACGGATTTTATTTGGGGGGACATACAGCCAATTTAAAGGTTCGATACAATGAAGCATACCTAAGCAACCAATTTGACTCCTTACATTCAGTGATTCCTGAAAGTGCTCCGGGTTTCACTGTCGGCTTTATTTTCAATTTAAGAATAGCCCAATATTTGGATTTCAGAACACTTCCGGGAGTAGGTCTGTATCAATATACCTTGAATTACAATACTTATGACCGCGCAGAAGAGGTTACTTACCAAGGTAAAAAAGAGGCTTTCTATGCCGAACTACCGCTTTTATTAAAATACAAATCACAAAGAAGAAAGAATTTTAGAGCATATATGATAGGTGGTGCAAAACCATCCTTTGAGGTGAGTGGAAAAAGACCTTCTGAAATAAATGAGGATGTTTTGTTAATCAACACCTTTAATTTGGCTTTGGAAATTGGATTTGGAATTGACATATACTACGAACTTTTCAAATTTTCTCCTGAAATTCGGTTTTCTAGAGGCTTAACAAATGCCCTTTTTGAAAGGCAGAATAGCTATAGTAGCCCCATCAATGAATTGGTAACCAATAGCGTATCTATTTATTTTCAATTTCAGTAACAAAAAACATAACATTACGGCAACACGAAAATTAAATTTTGGGTTAATTTTGTAACTCAACTTGATTAATTTGATATGAAAAAATTTATCCTACTCCTCAGTTTCATGTCATTATTGGCAATTTCAGAATTAAAAGCCCAATGGAGATTGGCCGCGGGTATCGATGTCTTAAGCACCCCTTTCTTTGAAAATATTCCAAAATATCGTTTTGGAGCAGAAGCCCAATACTTTATGGCAAATCGCTTTGCTTTAACAGGTGGGCTAGAATTTATTGAAAAGGATCTAGGGGGTTCTGCTGGATTCAGATTCTACCCAATTAATCCTGTTTTTCTAAGAATGAGAGGTATTTTAAAAGAAAATTCTGATTTAGCCTTAGGCATGGGATATGCAATAGGACTCAACAATAATTGGCGATTAGAAACTATGGCTGATTATTTTGCCGTTAGTGGCGGATTTGCCATGCGAGTGGGTTTGGCTGTAAAATTATAACACTAGCCATCTAACCAAAGCTTAAATGTAGTGACCTTTTCCCTGCTCACTAATATATCTTGATCACCACAGTCCTTTAAATTAATTTTTAATCTGCTATTGGAATAGGTAATTATATCATCTATTGCATCCAGACTGGCAATATATTTCCTATTGAGCCTAAAGAAAATTTTGGGATCAATTTCGGACTCCAAATGATCTAAAGTATAATCTATTAAATACTTCCGCTTTTCCTTTGTTTGGATAAAAGTTGCCTTTTCTGCACTGTAAAAAAATGAGATATCTTTAGTGGGCACGCTATGGATTTTCTCCCCTACTTTCACCATAAAGCGCTCCTTATATTGCTTTTGCTGACTTTGCATCATGGATTGCAGCATTTGAATATTGATAGTGGCCGGTTTGTTTTGATTTTCATATTTTTCAATGGCCAATGCCAATTCATCCGGATCGATGGGTTTCAGCAGGTAATCAATAGAATTGAGCTTAAATGCTTTAATGGCATACTGATCATAAGCAGTAGTGAAAATAATTGGACTCACAATGTCAACTTGCTTGAAAATCTCAAAACTTTTTCCATCTGCCAACTCAATATCACTTAATATTAAATCTGGTGCAGGATTTGAATGTAGCCATTTAATGGAATCTTCGATACTGTCGAGATGTCCAAATATCTTTGCGGAGGGAAGTAATTCCTTTATCAAATTAATAATCCTTCTAGCGGCCGGTCTTTCATCCTCTATTACCAATATGTTCATGACTCCAGTTTTATTAATGGTAATTTAACTATAAAAAAATCTCCATTTTGCTCCACTTCAGGTTGGTTTTTACCCAATAGCTGATATCTTTTTTTAATATTTTCGAGACCAATTCCTGTATTGTTCGCATCCCCTTTTTTGGGTCGCCAATTGTTAAGGACATACAGATTATCTTCTTCCTGATTAATTTCCACATAAAGTGGATGAGCTGCACTAGCTGTAGTATGCTTAATGGCATTTTCCAACAATAACTGCAGGGATAATGGAGGTAAATAATAAGAAGCTGTGTCTTGAACTGAAATTTTAAACTTTAATTTCTCTTCAAACCTAATCTGCTGGAGCCCTAAATAATTTTTTGCAAAGCCTAGTTCTTTTTCCAAGGGCACCAGTTCCTCACTTTGCACTTCCAATACATACCTATAGATTTTGGAAAGTTGCTGAATAAATTTTGAAGATCTTTGCGGACTTTCGAAAACCAAGCTATTGAGCGTATTTAAAGAATTGAATAAAAAGTGTGGGTTTAATTGATCTCTCAAAGATTGATTTTGACTTGCTAGCACAGTCCTTTTTAACTGTTCTGCTTCCAACACCGATTTCCTCCACTCAATTAACCATGACCTTGTGGTAAATATTCCATTAATGACAACAGCGATCGAAACAGGGCTCAACGATTCTTCAGCAAAATGCAAAAGGTTCAATTCCTCAAAAGTCAAATGTGAATTTCTTGCCCATACATATCCAGTAATTACCACAAAACTTGCTATAAAAGAATAAATGGAATAAGTGATTAAAGTTCCAATTAGGCGCGTAATCGGCTTTTCCACCCATTTAAATCTTTTTTCAAACAGGCTATCAATCAAAAAACCACCGTATGATAATGAGGATGATAAGAGAAATGCATTAATAAAACTTGGCAATAAATATTGCATTTGATCCAGCTTAAAAAAACAGCTGGGACAAAATATAAAAACCAAAACAACTGATATTCCTAAATTCAATTTTAAGAAACTCTTCAGGTTGCCAAAGGCGGAGGAATATGTTGTTGTTTTTGCCTTAGTCATTATTATTTCAAATATACATTTTTGTTTTAATGCTTTTGCTAGAATTGATTAATTCAATTAAATGCATTTTATATTTTGGTATCAGAAATCAATTACTTTAAAAGAGTAATAGATTCATTCTTATTAGAGTTATTGACTGTTTGAATGTTCTTTATCTTTTTCATTTACTATATAAATGGCTCTAATTATGCTAAATTAACAGTCACATAACACCCCTATAGTCCCCTCAAGTAAAACCCCATAATCCCCTCAAGGGGATAGACTCACAGATTTAATTAGGTAGAATACAGATTTTATTTCACTATTTTCCTCATCATCTTGAGCGTATGCTGTCTTCCCTTTCCCCAGTTTGTGTCTCCATAACTAGATTGCAGAATGTTGCTAAGCATTCCTGTATGCATTTGTGAAGACTTGCCGGAACAAGCAGGCACAAATGCTGGCGGAAAAAGAAAAGCAGTATGCCTTAACTTAACTACATTAGGCGCGAACCTGCCTATTGACAGACAGGGACACAGAGTTTAACGCAATGTTAAAATCATTTCTCTGCGAGGCCTTCGCATCTTGGCGACCCTGCCTGTCGGCAGACAAGTCAGCAAGAGTTGCCTTAAGCATTTGGCATGTTTAATCTTTTTAGTTACAAGAATTTATTACTGCTTCGGCAGATTCCTTACCCCATTTTGGTGCAAATGGGTAGGAAGGTTCTTGATTTTCTTCTTTTTCAAAATATTGCAAACTTTGTTTTGCCATGCCACAAGCTTTTTCTGGTCCTTCCCTAAAAAACTTAGCCATTCCCAATTGCATTTGCGCCATCATAGCCATGGCTCTTGGGTTTTCAGGTTCCAGTTTTAAAGCCCTACCAAATGTTTGCATTACTAATCCAGATAATTGCTGCCCTCGGGTCTGAGGATCCACTGCAAGTTCACCCATTAAAGCATAGCCTTTCAAGGCAACTAATTCTGCATTCTCTCCGTTTCTGGCGATGCAATCATCAATAACTTTCTCCGCAAGCTTGAAATTCTTATCCTGAGCATCTTGGTTCCCTTCAAGTACAAATCCAGCGTTAGTATAGGCCAATGCTGCATAATAATCCGGCAACCATTTATCGGGGTTCATTTGTGAAATTCTATTGAACCCATTGGCTACCGCCTTAAAATCTGCAGCTGTTTGCGCCTCTTTCAAGGCTTTGAGTTGCCCTTCCATTGCGGCATTATACGCTGGGTCAAATGCCCAAACTGCAGTTGAAATAAAGAATAAAAGTGCGATTAATGTGAATTTAGTTTTCATAATATTAAAATTTAGATGTAAAGTATTTTATAAGTTGTTTAATTGATTTGCGTTTTTATCGGTTGAAAGTGTTAAGAATACGCCAAGAAATAAAAACCTTGGAGCTCCTTGAATAATGGGCGAAGAGGCAAAAATACCTTCTTCATTGGCTTGGTTTGCGTATTGATATCCAAATTTATTATCTCTTTCCAACACATTATTACAAGCAAAATGTATAATCAGGTTGGGCTTTGGAAGATAGCTCCATGATAAACTCAATGATTGAAAGCTTTTAGTTTTCGAGTTTTGTTCTCCAACCATATTAGGATTTGTATAGACATATCCATCATTGAAAGAAAAAGAGCCCCCTATTTGCGAATTTATAGCGCTTACAATATGCTTTATAACTACCGAACCGTTATGCCTGGGCGCATAATTTGGCTGGACTTCCGTTTGAAAGTGGTTGAACTGCCTTTTGGAATCTACGAAACTGTAAGTAATCCAAAAATCGGTGTTCTTGACACTCTCCCTATCTCTGTAGAAAAAATCCATTCCAGTTGCATACCCATCACCATTCACCTGCAGGTTAACTGGATTCAAATTATTTCCATCATAGGTAAGGAGATTGTTATATTCTTTATGGAAAGCCTCTGCCCTAAATGTTCTATTATTTTTAGCGATGAAATAATTAAGGATATAATGACTTGCTTCCGTATTACCCAAATTATTGTTGAGCACCCTAAATTTACTCTCCGGCAGTTGGCTAAATTGTCCATAAGCCAAAGATAGTTGCCCTTCATGTTTGAATTTATAACTTAAAGAGGCTCTTGGGTCAAGCCATTGTTTATTGATTAGTTGACTATGGCCAGATCTTAATCCAGCTCTTAGTACCAAATCGTTGTTTAAATAATAGTCTGACTCTATAAATAAATTAGCTTGAGGATCTTCAAAGCTTCGGCTTAAATCTTCTTGCAATAGCGTTTCCTCATATTGATTCCAATAAGTTTCTACACCGAATTTAGTAGAAAAAGCATCTGAAAAATCCTTTATGGCAACTCCTTTAGCATGAAAAAGCTGAGTACTTTGCTCTACTTCCAAGCCATCAATATTGAATAAATCATTATTTTGAGTATATCCTAACCCTCCCGTAAAGCTCCAATCATTTTTAGCGGCTTGTTTGAAAGAGACTTGGCCGACATTATAATCATTGTTAATCTTGATTAATTGACCTCTATCTGAACTTCCAGGCTGTGCCTGCCATAATTCCATACCGCTAGATTCTTTCTGGAAAAATGCCTTTAGCATTCCGCTATTTCCCCACTTCTGTCTGCCCAATAGTGACACATCCCAGCTATGAGGAGCCCTTTCCCAGTCAAAATCCTGCTCAATTAATTGTTGATACGGCCCTAAATCAAAGAAATTAGCATTTGCGGTTATGCTATTTCTTTTTCCCACCAATGTTTGCGAAACACCTCCACCTAAAGACATTAAACTAATATCTGCCTGACTTCTAACCGGCATGTCAATACTATTTAACACTAAGGCGGAGGACAACGCCTGACCATATTCTGCAGAATATCCGCCAGTGGAGAAAAAAGTACCTTTAAACATATTAGGACTAAACCGAGTCCGACTAGGAACATTATTGGCAGTTGTACCAAAGGCATTGCTTACTTTCAAACCATCTATAAAAATGGCCGTTTCAGAAGCGTCTCCACCTCTTACGAATAATCTGCCATCATTGCCCACTGTACTGGTGCCCGGCAAAGTTTGAAACGCCCCTACGATATCACCTATGGCAGATGGAGTCGTTACTATATCAATGGGTCTCAATACCACTGCTTTTCTTTCATCAGAAGCTTCCATGGCACCGGCCGTGATGGTAACAGCCTTCATTTGATCAATAGCTTCTTTTAAGGCTAACTGAAAGTTTAAAGGCATGCCTTCTAAGTTGATTGTTAAGGCTTCCTTTTTATACCCAATTGATTGAAAAACCAGGTTTTTTTCACCCTCAATTTTAGTAGAAAACTGAAAGCTACCATCCGCAATAGTGGAAGTTCCTTCGTAAGTTCCTTCTATATAAATACTAACGCCCGGTAAAGCCTCTCTGCTTTTATCGGTTATGGTTCCTGTGATAAGGGTCTGTCCGTAAAGGATAGAAGAAAAAAGGAATAAGAAAAGTGTGATTAAATGTCGCATACCGCTTTTGTTTTTTTCAAAGTTGCGGTATTGCTCCCCTATTTTAAATTAATACTGACTCAAGTGTCATTTGGGATGGATGAAGTGTTGGATTTGGGGAATGAAGTGTTTTTGATAAAATTTTATTAAATCAAGCAAATTCTATTAAAGTAATTTTTTTTCAAAATATTAACAATAAAATAAATCATAAAATAGCTCATAACCATACTTAACACTCTTTTACAGTTACTTAAAAATAATTTTTTAAGAAGGCTCGATATTTTATGAAATAAATTCATATACAAACAATGTAAGTTTTTTTTGTAAGAAGAATATTTGTTTATACTTTTGAATATCAACTAGGGTTAATGTATGAAAATATGTGAAACCAATTTAAGGATAAATGGTACCTAATATCCTTTAATTAACCTTACGAAGAGATAACTTTTGATTTGTATTCTCCTTACTTGAGGAAGCAAACAATAAATTTCCCTTCAGTTTTTATACCTCCCTATTGTGTTAAATAATTATAACATTTAAACTATCAAGTTAATTATGAAACATTTGAATTTAAAAATTACTGCACTATTGTGCATAGTTGCTATGTATGCTTGTAATCCAAATTTAGAGGATGAGAATTTAATCATCTCTGAGGATGAAGTTCAGACTGAAGAACTAATTAAGCTCGGAGATGCTAATGTGAAAGCACAGGAAGTCTTACTTGAAATGTTGCAAAAGGAGCCTGACTTAAGAAAGGATTTGCTTGAGATCGGATTAAAGGAAGAAGGCATTATGTTAAAAACCTTGTTCGACCCGACCACTGAAAGTTTTCAAAGGTTAAGTCCTTCTTTACTTACTTTTAAAGATAAGTTTGCTCATTACTATCATGGAAATAATAGTAATGCACAAAGGACAAATCAGCAAAACAATGAAGAGTTGGAAGAACTAATCCAAACACTTGTAGATGGTGATATTGAAATTTACATGCCCTATATTTACGAGGAAATGTTTGAATCTGATAATATTACCATAGTAGCCGCTACCTTGGAAAACCAGGGAGATGAAGTTGAAGGGTACAGAGTTGATTTATCTAACTCAAGCAGTAGGAATACCCTGCCCTATGAAGAACCTCAGTTAGTTGATGTTAATGATGATTATGCCGCAAACAACTCCACTTTAATTATAGCACCAATTGATGGTGGTGGCGAATCAGGAGGAGGATATGGTGGCGGAGGCTCAACCGGTGGAGGTTCTACAGGTGGAGGTTCCACAGGTGGTGGATCAACACACCCTCATGAATATGAAGATTTATATAGAATGATGGTTGAAGTTGGTGCAATTAAGTGTAATGAGCAGTATGATGCTTTAATAAGTTTTACTCGAAACGGAAAGGGTTCAGAATTCCAATTTGTTCGTGCATACCCTTATTATTCAGGAGGTACAAAATCCCAAATGGCAGAAGTCGGAGTGACACTCACTCGAAAACAAATAAATGAATATGATGTAGTTAACGTTAACGCTAGTTGGGATGATGCCTGGTCTCCTGAAGAATATACACAGGGCTTGGGGATTTATGAATTTGATAATACTGAAAGAAAAAGTGTTACTTTAGATGGAACGGTGCGGTTATTGCGTAATGGTAATGTCAGTACAGCTACTTACTCAGAAGAATATCCTTCTAAAGACCCAGTCTTATTAAATGAAGATTTAGGAAGAGAAAATTTCTATAATGATGTGATAAATGAACGTGATTTTGGAAATGGATTACATAACGGATATGCCTGGAGAACTGCTGGCAGTCTGCGGTTTACTCTTGCTCCAACAATGGAATATGAATAATTCTTCTAAATAAACAGGAAGACGGGTGCAGGAAATAGCCACCCGTCCTCTTTTAAATAAAAAACATGAAAAATTTTATTGTGTTAGTACTACTGAATTTAATTTCAATACTACCATTATTTTCCCAAAAAACAACTGACAGTTCTAAGTTCTCACTTGGCTTTGAATCTGGTCTTCACTTAGATTTAGTTCAGGTTTTAAGACCATCTTATGGCCCACATAATCCTCGACCGTCTTATTTTCCAGATGAATTCGAGCTTCAAAAAGTCTTAGTGGGTTGGAACAATAGGGTAAGAATTAATTTTGCTTTCAATGATAAATGGAGTTTATTAGGAAGGATAGGGTTCACTACCTTTAAGCGGGAGTATCAAAAGTCAAATGTAGATGTTTTAGGTGGTTTCGGAGATAAAAAATATGTAGAAAAGTATATGCCTATCGATATTATGATCGTTAGGAAATTCAATTTAAAAAAAGGAGATCTTAGTTTTGGTTTTGGTCCCATTATAAGAATGTTTTCAGACTCAGCTGTATCATATATGGTAAGCGAAGGGCCAAATGGTAAACTATACGTGACACAGCTACAAACAAATTCTAGAACTTTTGGTGATATCGGTTTTTCATTTAACGCCTCCTACTCTCAGCAAATAAAAGAGGCGTTTCATGTAGGTTTAAATTTAAATGGCTACACCTTATATGGTGGTTATGGGCTTGAGAGTATTATTCTATCACCTTTTGTAACAATCAACTTTTAATTATGAGACGATTTTTATTAATTTTCATACTATTGATCTGCTTCTCAGCACTGAATGTAAAAGCACAAAAATTCATTTCAGAAAGCAAAATATCCTTTGGGATGGGGATGGGTTTTGACTATAACAATACCTTGTTCCCAAAATATGATGAAAATAGTAGTCGTCCCGAACATTTAGCGACCAACTGGGAAGAGGATCCACTAGTAGTGGGCAGGGTTATATCCTTTTCATGGTCATTTTTAATGGATGAAAAATTCCCTGTTCAATTAAAGTTTTACAAAGGAGATTTCAGAGAAGACTACAGTGATGATTTGATGTTTTTTGAGGGGGAAGAGTTCGATAAGCTATATACTGGCTTAGTGTTGGGATCCTATATTGATTTAATAAAAAAAAGTAGTCGCCATCAATTTCGATTTGATTATGGTTTACATTTTTACCGCTTGTTCACTTCTATTGTAGATTACGAAATAGAGCTTGATGAAGATGGTAATTATATCCCTGGATTTCCTCTGGTGCATAATAATGTGAATCATGAATTAGGTCTTAATATAGGCTTAGAATATGGTTTCTTCTCAAAAAATAAAAGGTCAATGATTGGACTTAAGATCGATGGTTTTGGAAGCTATAATACAGATTTTTTCGGATGGATAATTCAACCTACTTTTTCATATTCTTTCTAATCCTTTTCAGTTCTTGTGAATTTAATAAGAACGATAATGAAATGCCATATGACTACAATGTTATTAAATCTTCTAATACTTGGAAAGAGCAGTTTTTTATATACAAAAATTTGTCGAAAAATGGATTGGAGTATGTTAGAAATAAAGACAGTGTAATAATAGAAATTAGGAAATACGAAAAAGGTAAACTGAATGGAAATTATCTAAAATACCATGATAATGGAAATATAGCTACCGTAGGAAAATTTCGCAATGATAGAAAAGTCGGAACATGGCATGAATTTCATGATAATGGAAAAATTAAGTCATCAGGCAAATTCCTGAATGGTTTGAAATCTGGTTTATGGGTTACTTATTTCGAAAATGGAAGCATCTACACATCAGGGCATTATAAAAACGGACAAAAGATTGACAAATGGTTTGTGTACTTTGAATCAGGCTCAATAAACCATAAAGCAAATTATAAAAGTGGTGAAAAATCAGGGAAATGGGAAAGATATTTTGAAAATGGAAACCTTTCTGCCTTTATGAACTTTAAAAATGATGTGAAACACGGAATCTGGATGAAATTTAATGAATTAGGAGACACCATATCTTATGGAATTTATAGAAAAGGCGATCCAACGGGAAAATGGATGAAATTAGATAAAAAAGGCAAAAAAATATATGCGAAAAACTAGTGAGCACTAAACCTATAAATTAATAATAGGCGCCATACTAAAAGTATCTTCCTTATCAGATGGATTAATCTTTAAAATATTAGACACCACCAAATTAACTAAAATCCAAGAGGCTTTGTAACGATTAAGTTTCGAAATCTCTTGGAATTTGCTCAAAGTAATAGACTCATGTTCCCCTAAATATTCTAGTAAAACTTTTTCTTTTTCTTGAATTTGGAGAATTTTACCGTACTTTCTTTTAGAAAATTTGATCACATTTCGAACTTCCTTGCTGGCTTGGATGCTCTTATCCGCTAAACGGACGTAAGCTTTTCCCCAATCTGTATTTTCATCAGGCAAGGCATAATGCGGTCTTTTCTTACTTTCTGGGACTTTATAATGAACCACTGCCCTACTTTCATCTTCATCTAATGGAATAATATTGTATTCGTACTTAAGCCTGGGCTTGCAAAGTTTTGCTAATGCTTTGTTCAAAACATAGATTTCTTCCTCTGCATATTTCACTCCAGGAATATTGCCATTATCATCAACACCGATTAATACATTTCCACCTTTTGTATTAGCAAAAGCTACGAATTCTCGTACTATTTTTTCGGGATGAGCAGCTTTTCTTTTGAATTCAAGCGTATCTCCTTCCCCTCTTCTTACTAATCGATATAGGTCTTTTAGCTCCATTGCCAGAAAGTATTATTATATGGAATCTAATAATTAATTTCGTAAACATTATTATTTAGTACTGAATATCAAATAGACACAAACTCCTCTCATGTAATTGCCTAATAGGCTCTATTTAGGATGCGAAGATATCCTCGTCTCTTTTGAAAGACTTGAATTCCAATGCATTACCACTTGGATCCAAAAAGAACATGGTGGCTTGTTCGCCTGGTTCTCCTTTAAAACGAATATAAGGCTCGATTATAAAATCTGTTTTAGCCTCTTTCAATCTATCGGCCAAATCATGCCATTGTTGCCATTCCAATATCACTCCAAAATGCTTAATCGGAACGGATTTTCCATCCACAGGATTGGCTGCAGGTTCCTGTATAGTTTCATCTGTTAAATGAGCCGTAATTTGATGGCCGTATAGATCAAAATCAATCCATCTTTCTGAAGTACGCCCAATCCTACAATTCAATACATCTTCAAAAAATTGGCGTGTCGCTTTTAAATCTGATACGGGAAAAGCCACATGAAATGGTCTTATATTTTTCATTTAATGATATTTTAATTTATACCTTTTAGCGATAAATAGCTCTTAATATCCTAGATTCCGGTCGGTGTGCCACCGACCGGGGTAGAGGGTAGAATCCATGGTTGGTGACACACCAACCATTTAAACCTCAAATATAAACCTGACAGGTCTTTGATGAAATCTGGATGAAATAAAGAATTTAAACGCCTTCCGCTTCTACTTCCTTCACATCGTTAGGCAACATTCTTTTCAAGAGATTTTCTATTCCTGCTTTTAAAGTGATAGTAGAAGACGGGCATCCACTACAAGCACCTTGCAGTAATAATTTCACTTTTTGACCTTCTTTTTCATAAGAATGGAAAGAAATTGCACCACCATCTTGCTCCACGGCAGGTTTAATATATTCTTCCAAAATATTCTTTATTTGCTCCTCTAACTCAGCATTTTCACTGGTATTGGTTTCTTCAAATAAATCTTGAGCACGTAATTCAATCACTCGCTTCCCGGACTCCAAAAATTCTTTAATGGTATCCTTTACATCATTTTGAATTTCTACCCATTCGTATTCGGGTTTTTTGGTAACCGTAACGAAATTGCTCATGTAAAACACTCTATCCACATATTCCTTTTTGAAAAGGATTTCTGCTAAAGGCGCCTGTGCTGTATCTTCTATAGATGGAAAATCAAAAGAATCTCCTTCAGGAACCAACATTTGGTTGGTGGCGAATTTCAAAGAATTCGGATTCGGATTAGCTTCCATATAAATGGTAACAGGTTGTTGTGTCTGTGTACTCATCTTCTCTTTTTATATTTTTAAAATTATTTATTTGCAGGAACGTCATCGGGCACATTTAGTTCACCTTCAGACTTTGCAATTAAAGTAGAAACAGTAGCATCGCCTGTAACGTTCACTACCGTTCTAAACATATCCAAAATTCTATCCACAGGGAATATGATGGCCACCCAAGCAGGATTTAAACCTACTGAATTCAATACAATGATCATCATTACCAATCCCGCACTTGGAACGGCTGCTGAGCCAATGGAGGCTAAAGTAGCGGTTAAAACTATGGTCAATTGCTGACCGAGTGTTAAATCGACCATGTGCAATTGCGCCAAGAAAACCACTGCAATGGCCTGATACATGCTTGTGCCGTCCATATTGACGGTTGCCCCTATTGGCAGTACAAAACTGCTGATTTTTTTAGAGGCACCCATATTTTCTTCTACACACTCCATGGTTACTGGTAAAGTAGCCGCACTACTGGAGGTAGAAAATGCCAAGAATTGAGCTGGACTTATTCGCTTTAAAAATTCCTTGTAGGTTAATTTCTTGATAAATAAGGCTACTATTAAAGGATATAAAACAAAAATCATGAAAAGTAAGCCCACCAATAATGTGATTGAATAACTTCCAAGTCCTTTGAAAATCTGCAACACCTGAGCCGGGGTATCCGCCATTTTTGCTATAACACCTGCCAATAGCGCAAAGACAAAAAACGGGGCCGCTTTCATAATGATATCCACCATTTTAAGGATGACTTCATTGGCGCCATTCACAAAACTAATAACTCCACCTACCTTATCGTTCGGCAACATTGCCAGACAAATCCCAAAGAATAAGGCAAAGAAAATCACCTGTAGCATATTGGCATTGCTACTAAAAGCACCGAAGACATTTTCAGGAACCATATCTACAAAAAACTTTAATGGCCCTTGATTGGTGGTTTCTTCCGCTGATTGTGATAATTGATCCACTTTTTCATTAGATGCTTCAGCTACATTTCTAAGTGAATCCATGGCGCCTTCATTCATGGTTGAATTTACCAGGTCTTGATATTGTTGCTCTTTTAAAAATGAGCGCCCATCTTTTGGTTGAGGCACATCAGGGTTTTCGCTTACCCATAGCTCATATTTAATTCTGTTTTTAACTCTTTGATCCTCATTTACAAACTTTCCGGGCTTTACCAAATTAACTAGGGTAAGCCCAATGCCTACCGCCAAAACAGTTGAACCTATATAAAAAAGAATAGTCTTTAAGCCTAGTTTCCCTAATTTATTGATATCAGTTAAACTCGACACCCCGCTTATGATTGATAGCAAGACTAACGGAACTGCAATGGCTTTCAACACTCTAATGAAAATAGTGCCAAAAGGATCTATCCAGTCTATGGTGAATTGATTCCAACCTAAATAACTTGAAATAAATGCCCAGATGATTCCCAGTGCAAGACCAATTATGATTTTTATGTGTAATGGTAATTTTTTCATCAAATCTTATTCGTTTTAGCCCTTAATAAAAAATCAGCAATAGTTAAGGCAGCCATTGCCTCCACAATAGGTACCGCTCTTGGTACCACACATGGATCATGCCTTCCCTTTCCTTTTACTGTTACTTTGTTTCCATCTTTATCAATACTTTCTTGGTCATTCATGATAGTGGCAATGGGTTTAAAAGCAACATTGAAATAAATATCTTGCCCATTGGAAATGCCACCTTGTATGCCACCTGAATTGTTAGTGGTTGTTTTTACTTTTCCTTCTTCCGTCTCAAAAGGGTCATTATGTTCTGAACCGTACATTTTCACCCCCTCAAAACCACTTCCGTATTCAAAACCTTTCACCGCATTGATGCTTAGCATTGCCTGACCCAAAATTGCATGCAATTTATCAAATACGGGTTCTCCCAAACCAATGGGAGTGCCTTTTACCACACAGCTCACAATTCCTCCTATTGTATCTCTGTTTTTTCTAGTCTCATCAATATGCTGAATCATTTTTTCAGCCATTTCAGGATCCGGACAGCGAACAATATTTTCCTCTGCTTTACTTAAATCCATTTCTTGATAAGGCATATCAAGCTTTAAACTACCTACTTGAGAAACATAAGCCTGAACACTAATTCCAAATTGTTCTAAATACATTTTGGCAATGGCTCCGGCCGCCACTCTGGCAGCGGTTTCTCGAGCTGAACTTCTTCCTCCTCCTCTATAATCTCGCACTCCATATTTTTCCTGATAAGTAAAATCAGCATGAGAAGGTCTATAGCTATCTTTTATATGAGAGTAGTCTTTGCTTTTTTGATTAGTATTTCGGATACCCAAAGCGATTGGAGTTCCTGTAGTGAGACCCTCAAATACTCCTGATAGAATCTCCACTTCATCTTCTTCTTTTCGTTGAGTGGTGATTTTGGATTGGCCAGGCTTTCTGCGTTGCATTTCTGATTGTAAAAATGCTTCATCAATTTTTACTCCGGCAGGACAGCCGTCAATGATGACCCCTATTCCAACACCGTGAGATTCACCGTAAGTCGTGATTTTGAAGATTTTTCCGAAACTATTGCTCATTTATACAAAAATTGATGCGCAATTTAGGATTTTTTCAGTAAGATGAACAATGAAACCGAAAAAGCCACTACAAGAAATATGTTAAACACCCATTTCCAGATTTCAGTGGTTTGATGAGATTGTAATTCATTTGATGCATCAACAATCCGATCATAAAACAAACCATCGGATGAAGCTTGTTCAATATTTACATTGGCCATGCTTTCGCCCTTAATTTTAATTTGATAATTTGGTTTTAAGGTATCATATTTTTCGGTTCGTGTATTAAAAAATATGAATTGGAAATAATCTGACAAATCATATTCACCAGGCTCTTTTGGAATCATATAATATCGGAAAGCTTTTGATCCCCTGACTGACACACCACTTCGGGTAATATTCTCGCTTACGTTAGGAGAATATATTTCAAGCTCCTTTTTGTTTTTTACCTGTGGCTCAGCTATGCCTGAAATATTCCCGCTTCCCCTAATATCAAATTCATATTGAAAACTTTCGCCAGTATTCAGCTCAGTGGAATTAATGTCTTCAGATAATTTATAATCTCCAACGGAAACCTGATCCTTTAATGGATGATCGGGCAAAGGATTTACTTTTACAGTTTTCGGCTTAGAATAAAATGTTTTAAAACTCTCCTTTCTATTTTGTCCAAAAAAGCTTCTGCTTTTGGCCACTTGATATTTTATCATTTCCAAGCCTACTTTAGGGAATTCAATATCCTCATCTCCCAAAGGAAAGAAGGTGGCTTGATAAATTTTATAAACAGTATATCTTTTTCCTCCTAAATTAACTGGTTCTCCTGCAATATTCTCAATGTTAAAATTTTCTTCCCAGACGTTGTTAGGTCTTATTTCTTTTAAAATTTTGGTGAGTTGATTGGTTAAATCATGAAACTGCAATGGCGCCCTATTTTCGTTAGAAACATAAAATGCCAAAGTAGTATTCACTCCTTCCCCAACATATATTTCATCTTTATCAGTTGTTAAAGCAAAAAATGCATCCTCTTTTAGGTCCACAAATTCCTCTGGCTCATTTCTTCGGCCAAAGAAATCCTCAAATGGATCGCTTCCAAAAGGGTCATATCTTCTATTTTGATTTTGTTGTTTGGCAGGGCCAACTTCAACTTTCTTTCCTGATGAGCTGATCACCTTTCCATTAACATTTATACTAAAAGCTGGGATGTTTATGACACCTTCCTTTTCAGGAATATAAGATTGGGTTATACTTTGGCTCCTGGTTACTTGACCATTAAAAATGTTAGTAGAAGAACTACTGGATGTCCCTCTTTTCACCAAACCATTGATATCGGGGAATTTATCATAAGATTTCAAAGTCTCCCCTTCTACTTTCACCGTAATAGTAAAAGCTTGATTCAAGGCAATTTTATCTGGACCTAGTTCTATGGAAATATCCTGTGCTTTTAGCCCAATGACGTTAAAGAAAAATACAGAAAATATAATTAAAAATTTCACTAACCTTCTTATCATTTTATTCGTATTTAGATTCAAATACTTCAAGAAACCGAACGTTAAAATTAGTGTTTAATTTTCGATTTTAATAAATTTTTACTACTTTCAAGATACCATAAAAATTAAGTTCTTTAAAGTAATAACTACAACCCAAACCATAATAGCTATGTTAGATTATGCAAAATCAATTCTTTCAAAAGTAAGTTTCGACAGACGTTTATTTGAAAAGGAGTTGAGAAAAGCTATTGCTCTGTTGGTTGAACATGAGCTGAATTTGTTGAAGGAATGGTGCTACAGGAATTTTAGTAGTAAGTACCGTGATGTGTTAAACAAACATTTCCAAACTATTTAATATTTGAAGCCACCCCACAAGGTGGCTTTTTTATTACCAACAATTTTAAAAATCCCACCTCATATTCGCAATTCACTTGCATTTAATGTAATTTCGCCTCAAATTTAATAATATGAACAATAGGACGAAAAACGCTATCTATTCCTTGATTTTAGTGGCCATAGTGGCCATCGTTTGGTTTTACCGAGACAGCCAAAAACCGAAAACCGAAAAACTACCCTACATATTTATTTCTGGAGAAGCCCAAGGTACTACCTATAACATCACCTATTCAGATACGGAAAACAGGAATTTTAAAAACCAAGTAGATTCAATTCTAAGGAAATTTGATTTAAGCTTATCTACCTATATTAAAAGTTCTGAAATAGTAAGATTTAATAATTCGGATAGCTTTCAATTTCAATCACCCTATTTTTATCCTGTTTTAGAAAAATCAAAAGAAATATATAATGCTTCCGAAGGCGCCTTTGACCCTACGGTTTATCCTTTAATTGAAGCTTGGGGCTTTGGTCCTGAAAAAGTTGACTTTCCTGATAGCAGTCGAATAGAAGAAATAAAAAAATATGTTGGCTTTGAATATATAAAGTTCGATAAGCGGCAAGTTAAAAAAGCAAAAGAAAAAGTTTCTCTTGATTTTAATGCCATTGCTCAGGGATATTCCATTGATGTAGTTTATGATTTTTTGCAATCTCAAGGAATTGAAAATATGATGGTGGAATTAGGCGGTGAGCTAAGAGTGAAAGGCAATAATGAAAATGGTGATTTGTGGGCCATTGGTATAGATGATCCTAAACAAGAAGCTGGGCAACAGCCCAAAAGGGTAGCCATTATCAATTTGGATAATGAGGCCATCTCAACATCGGGAAACTACAGAAAGTTTTTTATGCACGAGGGGAAAAAATACGGGCATAGTATCAATCCCAAAACAGGATATCCTGTTCAAAGGGATATTATAAGTGCTACTGTTGTGGCTCCAACATGCATGGAAGCCGATGCTTGGTCCACAGCATTTATGGTAACAGGATTAGAAAAGGCTAAAGAAATGCTCAATTCTGAAAATCATCTTAAAGCATTTTTCATTTATGAAGATGAAAATGGTGAATTGCAAAAGTTCAATACTGAAAATCTAAGTAAAAACATCATGCTGGAATAATGTCTGAAGCTAAAAAAGAATGGTTCAATGAATGGTTTGGCTCCCCTTTTTATCATATCCTCTACAAAAACAGGGATGAAAAGGAAGCGCAGTTCTTTTTATCTAATTTGCTGAAATATTTAGAAATCCCAAAAGATGCCAAGCTTCTGGACGTAGCCTGTGGAAGCGGGAGACATTCCATATTTTTAAATAAGCAAGGTTATAAGGTAGAAGGAATAGATATTTCCAAAAGAAATATTGAAATGGCAAAGAAGCATGAAAATGATGAACTCCATTTTCACGTTCAGGACATGCGAAATCCTTTAAATGAAAATCATTTTGATTATGCATTTAATCTTTTTACCAGTTTTGGCTTTTTCAAAAGTGATGATGAAAACCAAAAATGTATTAGTGCTATTTCTGATTCACTCAAATCAGGCGGGGTGTTTACCTTGGATTTTCTAAATCCCTATAGAGTGATCCATAATTTGGTGAAGGAAGAAGTTAAGACTATAGACGGCATTGAATTTCACTTGAAAAGACGTTTTGATGGGGAAAGCATCATCAAAGAAATAGACTTCCATTCAAATGGGAAAGACCATCATTTTGAAGAAAGGGTGAAAGCCATCAGAAGATTGACATTTCTGGAATATTTCCGTAATGCTAACTTTATGCTAGTGCAAATCTTCGGTGATTATGAACTGAATGATTATATACCTGAAAGTTCCGAACGTATGATATTTATTGTAAAGAAATTATGATCAGCAGTTCCATAATATTGTTTTTACTCACCTTTGGTGCAGGTTATTTGGTCTTTTTTTTACCCAAGGTCAATAATCATTTTTTTAAATTCGCCTTGGTTTTTGCCGGTGCCTATCTTTTTTCGGTGACCGTGATCCATATTTTACCCGAAATTTTCTCACAAGGAGAAAGTGTAGCTTATATCAGCCTATATGTATTGGCTGGCTTTTTCATACAAGTCATCTTGGAATATTTTTCAGAGGGAGTAGAGCACGGACATTTGCATAATGTTCATGAAAATCATCAACATGGCCAAAACAAATGGCTCGGATTATTAATCGCACTATCCATTCATGCCTTTTTGGAAGGTACGCTTTTAGCTCATCCCGATACTATCCATTCTCACGACAATACCAATTCTGTATTTTTTGGGATTTTGATGCATAAAATGCCGGCTTCATTTGCACTCATGTCAGTAATGATTTGCCATTTGCATACAAAATGGAAAACAGTCTTGATTCTGGTGATATTCAGTTTAGCTAGTCCTGCCGGATTGGGATTAAGCCATATTTTACATGATGCTGAAATTTTCTCCGATAAAGTATTCTTGATTCTTTTTGCCTTAGTATCTGGGAATTTCCTGCATATCTCCACTACTATCTTTTTTGAAAGCAGTCCTGATCATAGCTTTAATTTCAAGAAATTATTTATTTCTCTTTTAGGGGCACTTGTTGCGGTACTCGCTGAGTTTTCTTTTTAAGCATGGCTACTTGTTTCACTGCATTGTAAAGTAAATAATAGCACGGTAGTAACAATAGATGACTGATGACATTTTGATCAATCCATTTATTGAAATTAAGACCAAAACTATGAATAAGGGCAGGTCCGGCAAATAATATGATGGTCAATGGGATTCTTACATAAGTTTTATCTCCCGATTCAAAATATTTATAAATGTGAATGCATGATACAAATCCAATTAATCCTACTATTGAATTGACCTTTACCACATCAAAATGTTGAACTGAAAAGATTTGAGCAATAAATATCCCAAAAAATGAAAATATTAAAGCCCTTAAAAAGAATTTAACTTTAGCAGATGACAATAATCTTAAACTTGCCAGTTGAAAAAATAGGATAGAAACACCCTGCAAAGTCCAGGCAATTAAATGCGGTGTTTTACCTAGATATAAGTCCAAAAGATGAGAAGTGCCCCCAAGAAAGGCGGAAACTCCTAAAAACAAGAAGAAATAAGCGGATAACTTTGCATATTTTGATTTCAAATCATGGAAAAGCCTGTGTCCAAAAAAGGCACAAAAAACAGCCATCAAAATATCTGAGATGAAGGTTAGGGGATCGGCTAATTCCAATCCCAAAAACTCTATATAAGTATGTTCAATCAATTTAAATACAATTCAAAAACCTAAAAATCAATAAATTATTTAAATATGTTCGATTAAAAGGTAAATTCCCTTAAAGCGAGAAGGGCATTAATGGAAAATCAAGGAGGACCTTCCTATCTCCTGTTTACTGCCTTAAGAGATTTCGGATATTTTTCTTTATTTAAAAAATAAAAAGAAAAATTCCGAAATGACGCTCTGAAGATATTTTATCAATAACTTATTTAGTCAAAACTAAACTGATGAACAATATATTAATTTTATTTTATACTTAAGTGTAATTCTTTTAATTGTTCAGGAGAAATGGTAGCTGGCGAATCGATCATCACGTCCCTACCTGCATTATTTTTCGGGAATGCAATGTAATCTCTGATGGAATCAGATCCTCCAAACATCGCACACAATCTATCAAAACCGAATGCTATTCCTCCGTGTGGTGGCGCTCCGTATTCAAAGGCTTCCATTAAGAATCCAAATTGCTTTTGCGCTTCTTCTTCCGTAAAACCTAATGCCTTGAACATTTTCTGCTGCAATGATTTGTCATGAATCCTAATACTTCCTCCACCTATTTCAACCCCATTAATGACCATATCATAGGCATTCGCTCTTATTCTACCCGGATCGGATTCTATTAACTCCATATCTTCTGGCTTAGGGCTGGTAAACGGATGGTGCATGGCATGGAACCTTTTTGTTTCTTCATCCCATTCCAATAAAGGAAAATCTAAAACCCAAAGTGGTTTAAACACATTCTTATCTCTCAAGCCTAATTCAGCCCCCATTTTTAAACGCAGTTCATTCATGGCCCTTCGAGTATGATCAATATCTCCACTCAACACCAATAGTAAATCGCCTGCTTTGGCCTCAGCCGCTTCCGCCCATTCTTTTAAATCCTCTTGGCTATAAAACTTATCAACAGATGACTTGAAGCTACCATCCTCATTGCATTTTACATAAACTAATCCTTTGGCGCCAATCTGAGGACGCTTTACATATTCCGTCAAAGCATCCAATTGTTTGCGGGTATATTCGGCTGCTCCAGGAACATTAATTCCCACTACCAACTCAGCCTGATCAAATACATTAAATCCTTTACCTTGCGCATATTGATTTAGTTCCACGAAAGGCATCCCAAATCTAATATCAGGCTTATCGGAGCCGTACAGTTTCATAGCCTGATCATAAGTCATTCTTTCAAAATCCTCAATTTCCACTCCTTTCACTTCTTTGAAAAGGTATTTCACCATTTCCTCAAAAGTATTTAATATATCCTCTTGCTCCACAAATGACATTTCGCAGTCAATTTGAGTGAATTCAGGTTGGCGGTCGGCACGTAAATCTTCATCACGGAAACATTTCACTATCTGGAAATATTTATCAAAGCCTGACACCATCAATAATTGCTTGAAAGTTTGAGGCGATTGCGGCAAGGCATAAAACTCCCCTTCGTGGACTCTGGATGGCACTACAAAATCACGAGCCCCTTCTGGAGTAGATTTAATCAAAACAGGCGTTTCTACTTCCAAAAAACCTGCACCGTCCATAAATCTGCGAGTGGCTTGCATCAATTGGTGACGGAGTTTTAGTTTCTCCTTTACGGCAGGTCTTCTCAAATCAAGGTAGCGGTATTGCATTCTTAATTCTTCACCCCCATCAGTATCATCTTCTATGGTGAAAGGAGGTGTTTTAGCCGCGTTCAGGATATTCAATTCCTCCACAAAAATTTCAATATCACCGGTGGCCATTTTATCATTTTTGGAGAAACGCTCCACTACCTCTCCCTTGGCTTGCAATACGAATTCACGGCCTACTTTCCGGGCTGTTTTCAAAATATCTTCATTGGTTTTCCCTTCTTCGCATAAAAGTTGCGTGATTCCATAGCGGTCACGTAAATCTATCCAAAGCAAACCTCCTTTATTACGTACCCGCTGTACCCAGCCGCTTAATACTACTTTCGCTCCTTTATTTTCTATTCTTAATTCTCCGCAGTGATGTGTCCTATGCATGATAAAATCTTAATTCAAATTTTGGGCAAAGGTAAGCAATTCAAATAATTGATGAGGTAGTTTTAAGGATTGAATTTTGGAATGATCGAAAATCTTTGTGAGAGTTTCGTCCTAACTTTCATAGCTTGGTAGATAGTCGATGAATAAAACACATAATGTTTAAGCATCAGGACTTTCTATTGAAGAGGGAGTCATTATTTCTCCATGTGGTCTTGCCATTTTAACAAGGTGAATTTTCCATTTACAATAATTCGGATTTACTTAAAAACAAATAATTTTATATCACTTTTTTAATTCATAAAAGCTTGCCACTGTACTAAAACAAAACGGTGAAGTTTTTTTCTTTTATCAAATTTTCTCAAAAATCCATATTCATAACAAAACAGATAGACATCCCCTTTTTGATTTTTCCAATAGTTGGTAAAATATTTAGGATTAAAGCCTTCTTCTAACAATAATTTTTCTCTTACTGTGGTAACTCCTTCTTTATTGTATTGCTTTAAGATTTTTCTATTTAGCTTCAACTGTTTATCCACCTTTTCAAATAGAGATTTAGGTTTATCCTTTTTCTGCTGATACTGATAGGCACTTTTGCAATATGGACTACAAAACATCTTATCGACACGCCCACTCAAAGGTTCATTGCAATATTTACAATTTGAAGTAATTTTCATAACAGTATATTTATACGCATATTATACATATAAATATACTGTTTTTTTTGACTTTATAAGAACGAATTTGGTTTTTGACAATTAAAAATAGCGTTATGGAGCATTTGACTAAAGTCATTACCCTCAAACACCTTGTAATTAACAATCAAAGAATGATTGGATTAAAGTTTTATCCAGACAAGCTATTACAGGAACTAATAAAAACGCTTTCTGACGTGAAGTGGAGCAAGAAATTTTCAATGGTTTGTATTCCTAATACACCTGAGCATTATACTGAACTTCTTAAAAAATTTCGGGGTATTGCCTATTTAGACATGCGTTACTTTAGTAAAAGGGGCTGGATGGGCAGTTCTGATCCATCCCTAATCTTAAAAGCCTATAGAAAGCGAACTTTGAACGCGGATTACAGAACATGCCCTAAAGAATATTTTGATGAATTAGAGCGAAAACGCTATTCCCCCAATACGGTAAAGAGTTATATCTCTCATTTTGAACACTTTATTAATTTCTATAAAAGTAAAAAGTTGGTAGAAATTACGGAAGAAGAAATAAAACAGTATCTTCAGAAGCTTGTTCAAAAAGGGAAATCAGATTCTTACGGAAACCAAAGCCTAAATGCCATAAAATTTTACTATGAAATAGTTTTAAAAATGCCCAACCGATTTTACAGCATTGATCGACCGCCTGTAGCAGAAAAGTTGCCTAATGTGATCAGTAAAGGGCAAGTAAAGTCCATGATAGTAAGAACAACTAACCTGAAACACCAATGCATCATTAGCTTATTGTATTCGGCTGGTCTTCGCAGAAGTGAATTAATTAATTTAAAAATAGAGGATATTGACAGTAAAAGGATGCTGATAAATATAAAAAATGGAAAAGGAAAAAAAGATCGAATCACTTTATTAAGTAATAGCATACTAGCAAAGCTACGGCTTTATTATCAAACCTATAAACCCAAAAAATACTAATTTGAAGGACGTGATGGCATCCCATACAGCGGCACCAGCATTGGTAAGATTGTAGCAAAGGCCGGCAAAATGGCTGGAGTTAAGACTAAAGTAAAGCCACATACCTTAAGACACTCATTCGCAACACATTTGTTAGAGTCTGGAACGGATTTACGCTATATACAAGTACTATTGGGGCATAATTCCTCACGAACGACAGAAATATACACTCATGTGGCCAATAATATTTTTAAATCAATTCAAAATCCGTTAGATTGCTAAAAAAGTACAATGCATATAAAGTAACCTTTGTTACTTTATAGAATTGTTGAACTAAACCGTTTCTTACTGGAAACGGTAAAATGAGGTATGATTAAATTGTAATGGTAAACAAACAA
>NZ_JBNPEF010000042.1:0-47219 GCF_051117495.1 Marivirga sp.
TGGAAATATTCGAGAATGCCCTCTGGCAAAAACAACTCAATTAAGCTCTGATCCACTTTGTCTTTTTTTTTGACAAAGTTAATTCTTCAATCCTAAATCCCCAGATTTATTGCTTGATCCGTATTTTGTCATCCAATATATCACCATTGCTCGCACTTCCTCTAATGCCACTATAGGCTTGAAATGGATTGAGTTTATACCATCCATTAGTACAGGTCACCTGTAGATTATTGACTTTCATTCCAAAACTAGCAGAACAATTGGCTAAAGCCCCGCTAGGAAATTCAAGTTGGAAAAGGGTCGTTTCATCTACTTCATTAAAAATATCAGGTCTATTGGTAAATTGCTGAGCCATTACCGATATTGGTTCCTCACCTGTCACGTATCGGCATGCATTGAGTGGGTAAACGCCCATATCGTACATAGCTCCACCACCCATTTCTTTATCAAATTTCCAGTGATCAGTTCTTCCATCGTAATAACCGGCAGCGGATTGTACTAAATTTATAGCACCAAAAGTATTATTATTTCTATAATTAATGATTTTTCTGGTATTGGGTTCATGCTGCATTCTATAACCAATACTGAGTTTCACTTTATTTTCATTACAGGCATTGATCATCTTTTGACATTCCAATTCAGTTACAGCCATGGGTTTTTCACACCAAACATGTTTACCTGCATTAGCGGCTCTTATGGTAAATTCAGCATGCATTGAAGTAGGAAGCACCACATATACTATATCAATATCAGGGTTATTGGCAATGGAATCAAAGTTTTGATAGTTATAGATATTATTATCCGGGATATTATATTTTCTTTTCCATTTTTCAGCTTTTTCGGGAGTACCTGTTACAATACCTGATAAATAACAGCTATTGGTCAATTGCAATGCAGGAGCGAGTAAATCAGTACTGTAATAACCTAAACCGACCAGTGCCACTCCCAATTTTTTCTTGTTTTTGGCTAATAAATACGGGCTTAATGCATTAGCTGACAAGCTTATGCCTGCCATACCAATCAAAGATTTTTTGACAAAACTTCTTCTATTCTCCATCTTTTTTTCAACTTAAGTTAATGAAAAATGAGAGATGAAACTATTATTTAAAGTATGAAATTTAATTTTACAAAATTTGCGGTTTGGTACTCAATATCAGGATATTATAATTTTCTTTGTGTGAAAGGTTAATAGCTTCTATGTAATTCAAAAAAAAGGATTTTGAATAAAATAAAATGAAATTTTTAGACAAAAAAAAGCCACTCTAAATTAATAAAGTGGCTCTTGTATAGTTAATTAAATAAAATTAAGCACCTGTTTCAGCAGGACCAATTCTGTTTAAAATAGCTTCGTATTTTGCTTTTAAATCTGGGTCAACAGAAAGGGTTGATTTGATAGTTTTGTATTTCTGAACACCAACCATTCCTTTTACTAGTGTATTTAAAGCACTTTTAATATTATCGATTTTTTCTTCTTGTTCTTTAACAAGTAAGCCCATAAATTTAATTTCGAATTCATTGGCTCCTAATTCTTTTAATTTCGCCTCATCATCTCCAGCACCTTTCAATTCATTATATCTCTTCCCGTCAAAACCTTCCTGCTCTTCAATTAAGCTTTGGATAGCGGGTCCAACTTCCGCTTTCATTTGTTCTACAACTTGCACTACTAATGCAAAATTATACAAATCCTTGTCCGTAATTTCTGAATCTTGCGCCATTGCAACATTAGAATTCAATAATACTAATGCAGCTAAAGCCAACATTCCTTGTCTTACTAATCTTCTCATAATTGTTTATATTAGATTTTTTGAATTGATTACATATTTTAAAAACCCGAATTAACACTTTTTGTTGGCATGACGCAAATTTTTTCATTACTTTATCACCAAAAAGTAATAAATATGAGGAAAGTCGTCTATTATTTAAGCACTTGTGACACTTGTAAGAAAATTATGGGACAATTGGACTTGGAAGACTTCGCTAAAATCGACATCAAAAACAACCCACTTACTGAGCCTCAGTTACTTGAATTGTACGTGATTACCGAATCTTATGAAGAGCTGTTCAATAAAAGAGCTATAAAATTTCGTCAGCAGGGCTTAAATAAACAAGAATTGACTGAAAATGATTATAAAAAATTATTACTGGAAGAATACACTTTTCTTAAAAGACCAGTTTTTTTAATAAATGGTGAGCTCTATGTGGGGAATGCTAAAAAAAACATAGAGCAACTCGTAAAAAGGATTGGGAAATAGAAGAAATCAATCTTTAATATATTTCTTTACAACGGAATTGTCTTCCCACAAGATTTTCCCATTTAAGTCTTTTAATTGGGCACGTAAAACATAATCAATATGATTTTGGTCTTCCGTTGCAAATTCCTCTGCATTAATACTTCCCGTCAAATTGAATTCAGCTGATTTTTGATCCTTGTTTTTGATTAGTTCAATAGCAGTGTTAGCATTCAAATATTGGGAGAAATATTTTTCCAAGGAACCTCCCCCATTTTTAAAATTACTTTCAAACTTCATGATCTCTATTCTAGGATTTAAATCATATTGATCTTGATGATTTTTTAACCAACTAGAGGTAATAAGATTATTAAATAATTCGCTAGTGGCAATTTCAGCATCTGTATCATTCCATCTCCCGCTTAAATCAATATCATTTTGACTATCCGTTTTTAGTACTTGTTGAGTACTGCAAGATGCAAAAATGATAAGTATCAGAATAAATAATGTGTTATTCATATTATTAGAATTTAACGATACCTTTTAAGTTCAAAAATCTTGCCGATAACGAATTGGGTACTGCAAATGTTTGTGCGTTTACATCTTCTATCCATGAATAGGAGATGGTATTACTGACACCTAAGACATTTAAAACATCCAATCCAAGCCATAATGATTCAATATACCTTAGATTTTTGATTTTATCGCCCATAAACTGTTTGGAAAAACCCACATCCATTCTTCTGTACCATTCTCCAGTAAATATATTTCTACTTTCCAGACTATTGGGCGGGCCGAATGGTAACCCAGAACCTATTTGAAGTTTTAAATTTACTTTTATTGTAGGATCATATATAAAATTATCTTGAAAGAAAATAGAGGCTGTAACTCTTTGATCAGTAGGTCTTCTGATATATCCCCTGCTATCTTCTGCTACATTTTCTTTAGTCGATAAAAATCCTAAACTAAACCATGATTCTATATCGGGAATAAAATTACCGCTAAACCTGAAATCTGCTCCATAGGCATATCCATCAGCCGTTAATTCTGGTCTGTATCGTAATCGAATATTATCAACGTCAAACGGAATTATATTATATAGATACTTATAATAAAGGGAAGAATTGATTTGGAAAGGTCTTTGCCAAATTTCTAGATTCTTGGAATACATACCCACAAAATGCAAAGCGGATTGTGCCCTTACATCTGGTGTTATATTGCCTGAAAAATCTCTTAATTCTCTGTAAAAAGGATATTGTCTATATAATCCTGTAAAAAAATTGAATTGACCACTTTTATCGGGATGCAAAATCACTTGATATTGAACCCTTGGACTTAACAACCACTCCCCAGTGTTGGAACCATAATTTAACCTGAGTCCTGAGTTTAAAGAATGTCTGCTATTGATTTGCCACTCATGTTGCACATAAACATTGGCAAAATTGGCCACTAGATTATTTTCTTGCTTGACCACTCTATTGACTTGCGCAAAATCAGCCGAATCCCTAAATTCGAATTCATCTAAGTAATCATTTACAAATTGTCTTTTATACTCAACTCCAAAAGCCAGTAAGTGATCCTTTTGAATTTGCCAATCGTTTCGAATTATAGCTTGAGCTATTTGTGCATATAAAAAATTACGGGCATAATTATAATTAGCTCCTATCCCTCTTAGGCTAATACATTCATCAAAGGTATCCGAAGAAAAATCTCGATCCACATCACACAATCTGTAAAAGCCTTCTGTATTATTATATTCAGCTTCCGAAGTGGAAAAAGCAGACAATATTACTGAAGTCCTAAAATTATCAGTAAATAAATGGCGCAAGCGAGCCCCTCCTTGAAAACTTCTGTAGCTTAAGGATTCGGCTCCTTCATAAGCCACAAAAAACCTTAACTTTTGTTGGAATGACCCAAAATCCGTTTCCCTTGATGCTGGTTCAATACGGTAGTCATTTTGAGCAAAAACTGCCAATAAATCCAAAGTAGTTTTATCAGAAAAACGGTAATTATAGAAAGCTTGAAAGTCCAGGAATCTAGGTAAGTACTCACCTGCTGTTTCAAATGTATTGAATAAATATTTAGCGTTTTTATACCTTAACCCAAGTAACAAATTATCTTTCTCACTAAATTGAGTAGATAAATAACCTGAAGCCCCTAGCAGTCCCAGGTTAATATTGCCCTCAGTTTCTTCTGTTTGTTTGTAATCAATTAGCAGGTTGCTTGATAGTTTGTCTCCATATTTTGCCTCCCATCCTCCAGCTGAAAACTCTATATTGCCCACCAGATCTGGGTTTATAAAACTCAAGCCTTCTTGCTGGCCAGCCCTTACTAGAAATGGTCTGTAGATTTCCATTCCATTTACATATACTAAATTCTCATCGAAATTCCCCCCTCTTACAGCATAAGAACTGCTCAATTCATTATTGGAAACTACTCCAGGAAGGGTTGCCAATACTTGATTAAATTCATTAAAAGGAGTTGCCGTTTCATTTACGGAAAGTGGTTGAACTTTTTGCAAACCGTTTCTTGGCAAGTTATCGGTCTTTCCGCTTACATCCACCTGTTGAAGCAAAAGATTATCCACTTGCATCTCAATCAAAATAGAGTCTGATGAAACTATATTGATATTTTGGTTGATAAAGCTAACATGCGAAATTCTTAAAAAATATTCCTCTAATTTTGGAACTTCAAATTCAAAAAAACCCAGACTGTCAGTCTGGGTATGAAATTCAGTATCGATCAACTCAATTCCGGCAGAGGCAATTCCTTCATTATTTCTAGCATCTACCACTCTGCCTTTTAATTGATGGCTTTGCCCCAAGGTGATAAAAGGAATTGAGAAAATCAGAATTAGAATAAAAATTGATCGCATGAAATGCCGGCTATTTTTCAGAAAGAAACGTCTTTAAGTTCCTTTATAGTATGTATTGGGTTTTCTGATTTAAAAACAAAATTTCCGGCTACCAAGACATCGGCTCCAGCTTCCAATAATTTGGGAGCATTATCAATATTGACACCACCATCTATTTCGATTAATGTAGAAGCATTTTGATCTGCTATTAGTTCTTTTAATTGACGAACCTTGGTATAAGTTTGCTCAATAAATTGTTGCCCGCCAAAGCCTGGATTAACAGACATCATACAAACTAAGTCAGTATCTTGAATAACATTTTCCAACAAAGACACATTGGTGTGAGGATTAATTGCCACTCCTGCCCTTAAGCCTAAATCACGGATAGCCTGCAACGTTCTATGCAAATGAGGACTAGCTTCATAATGCACAGAGATTGTGGCCGCACCTGCATCATGGAAAGCCTGAATGTAATTTTCGGGCTTCTCAATCATCAAATGCACGTCCAATGGTTTTTTTGCATGTCTATAGATGGCTTCGCAAACGGGCAATCCAAATGAAATATTGGGAACGAAAATGCCATCCATAATGTCCACATGGATATAATCTGCTTGGCTTTCATTCAACATTTCCACATCTCTTTGCAAATTAGCAAAGTCTGCGGCTAAAACGGAAGGGGCTATTAAATGACTCATTCGGCAAAGATATAAAAATTGAATTTACCCACCACCTATGCAGTTAAAAAAGCGGCACCAAAAACTCCCGCACTATCACCCAATTTTGGTTTCACTATGGGCGTTTTCATGTCAGGATTGAAAGTAAATCTCTTTACTGATTCAATTCCTTCATCATATAAGTGTGGAATATTTCCAACACCACCACCTATAATTATCACATCCGGATCAATTACATTTATAATTACGGATAATCCCTTGCCAAAGAAATGAATTAAGCGCTCATAAGTTTTTTGTGCATATTCATCATCGCTCCTATCAGCCATGATGTCTCTTAAATTTTTATCTGCCCCTGAAATCTTTTTATAATATCTTTCCAATGCCTTACCGGCTAAAAGGGTTTCCACGCATCCATGTTTTCCGCAATAGCAGTCCTCTCCATCTTCATCCAAAAATATATGACCCCACTCACCTGCTATGCCATGCTTTCCATTCCAAACCTTACCGTTGATAACCAATCCGCCTCCCACTCCAGAGCCCATAATGACCCCAAAGACGACTTCTGTTTTAGGGAATTCATCTTTGATAATACCCATTTGGGTTTCTGCAATAGCAAAACAATTGGCATCGTTGGCCATCAAAACCGAAATCCCTAAAAGTTTTTTTAGGTCCTTAAGCAATGGTTTATTATTTAGATTTGTGGAATTACTGTTTTTCAGTAAACCGGTTTGAGGATCTGTAGAACCCGGGGTTCCAATTCCTATGGAAGTAGGTTTGAAACCAATTTCTTCAGCCATCTGATTGACCAGTAATTGAATTCTTTTTATGATATGTTCGTAACCTTTATCAGCTTCGGTCGCAATTCTTTTTCTCAATAAAACTTCTGGTTCTTCTTTAGACCTTAAAATGACGCCTTCTATTTTGGTTCCACCTAGATCAATACCCCAAAGTGCATTTCGCTCTATCATATAAAAAATATTTTTGATAAGCTAATATGGAATAAATAACTAACTATTTGAAGAGATATTCTAAATAAAAAAAGGCATGAATAGAAAATCCATACCTTTTAAAAACTAAACTATAACCTAATCTTAAAATCCTACCTTGTCATATTTATGCTTTGCTCGAATAATATTAGTTTTTCAAATGAGATTCAAATGGTTGGTGTGCTGCCAGCCATGGCATTCACCTCGATAGTTGGGAAACCGACCGAAAACCATGATGAATAATTTAGGTAAACCTGACAAAACAGGTTTAATACTCATCACCTCCGCCTTCAAAGTCACCACCATCTCTGCCTCTTTCGCCTTTCCTTTTATTGGAATTAATTCTGTAATCGAATGAAAGCGTTACTGTGGTTGTTCTCCATTGGAATTCTGAATCGTAAAAGAAATCCTCACCTACTGTAGTGGTTCTCCATTTTCTGGAATTTAATAAATCCCTTACGTTAAGTGCTAAAGTTCCTTTATTATCCAATACCTCTTTACTAAATCCTAAATCAACCATATAAAAGGCTTTTCGGGTACCTTGGGTAGTTTGTTGAGGAGCTCTGTAGAATGCGCTTAATTGAAAATTAAAATCATTTTTAAAATTCATTTGCGAGGTAGCCCTACCAGAGGCTGTAAATGTTTGCGCCTCAAAAACTTGTTCATTCACCACTCCATAAGTATCCGAATAGAATACATTTAAATTTCCGTTTAATCTCCACCAATCATTTAAATCATGAGAATAATTATTTTCAATGCCAATTGAATTTCTTTCTGCCAAGTTCTGTGGCTGTACATAAGTAATTCCATCTATTACAGTATTAATCCTTTCAGTTACCCCAGTGGTTCTTCTGTAATACAATCCACTGTAAAGTGTACCATCGCTAAAATTATTCATCAATCCCATTTCGTAGGAATCCGTAAATTCAGGATTTAAATTTGGGTTACCGATTCTAATATTTCTATCATCATTAAAATTCGAAAATGGGTTTAATGATCTAAATCCAGGACGGTCGAATCTTCTACTATAACTTGCCTGCAAAGCATGTAATTTATTGAATTCATAGGTCATGAAAACACTAGGAAACAAATTCAAATAATCTCTTGCATTGGTAGTATCCACTGGTGATTTTAATCGAGTAGTGATATCTGTCAACTCAGCTCTTAATCCAATTTGATAAGTGAATTTATTAAACTCACTATTATATATAGCATAAAGTGCATGAACATTTTCATTATATATAAAATCATTGGTGAAGTCGCTCAAAACACTATCGGCCTCTTGACCTTCTATATTTTGTGTTACTTCATATTCGTTTGTAATAGTTCTTAAAGTACTTCTCCAACCGGCTTCAAATGACCTATTTTCTCCAATTGGTTTAACATAATTCGCTTGCATTAAGATGTTTTCCGAGAATTCATCTATCAATGATCTTTGTTGAATACTATCCACAAATTGATCTTGAGATATCACAAACCTTTCATTTCTCAAATCTGAGTCTTCAGTTTCCGTATTGTTTCTGTATTGAAGATCAGCAGTTAATTTGTGATCATCATCTCCCCCAAAAGTTTTGGTAAAATTGAGATCATATTCTAAAACTTCCTCATCTTCTTTTTCATTTTGAATACGGACAGAACGTCTTACAAGCTCTCGAGTATTTCTATCGATCCCATCATAATCATCATAATAATTATAGCTTAAATTATTTTCATCAGAAATTCTATAAAGAAAAGATCCGGTTAAGGTTGTACTTTCATTAAAACTGTAGTCCAATCCAAATCTTGCATTTTGGGATACACCGCTTCTTTCTCTTTGACGATCTACATAAGTTGAGTAAGTAGTATCTTCAGGTGTAAATTCCTGGTCAATGTAACCACCTCCAAAATTCTCACGATAAGTAATTCCGTATGCTCCGAAAAGGTTAATTTTTCCTTTTCTATAATTAAGATTTCCGTTTACCCCGCCTATAGCTGGGTAACCAACATTAGTACTTACACTACCATTAAAACCACCTTTTTTCTCTTTTTTCATAATGATATTAATGATCCCTGCATTTCCTTCTGCCTCGTATCTCGCTGATGGGTTTGTAATGACCTCTACCCTTTCAATTTGATCAGTTTGGATTTGCCTTAAAGCAGAACCACCACTTATACCCACTAAACCTGATGGTCTTCCATCGATTAATATTCTTACATTTCCGCTTCCTCTTAATGAGACGTTGCCATCGATATCAACGGTGACGCTTGGTAAATTATCTAACATGGCTTCCGCATTACTACCAATATTACTAAGGTCTTCACCTACGTTAAAAACCCGTTTATCAAGCTTCATTTCCATTTGAGGACGCCTAGCAACTACTTCAACCTCGGAAAGCTGATTTACATCTTCACTTAATTCAATTGTCCCAAATTCAATCTTACTTTTATCGGCTACCAATTTTCTATTGATAGTCTGATAAGATATAAACTGAATTCTTAAATTATATTCTCCTCTTTCAACCTGAAATTGGAAAATCCCCGATTCTGGAGTGACGGTACCAGTCACTATTTCATCATTTGCATCCAAAACACTCACATTCGCATAAGCTAGTGGTTCTTTGGTATTGGCATCAATCAATTTTCCGCTCACTGTTGTGCTTTGTGCCCAAACTGATTGGAAACCAAAACTGAATAGAATTAGAATAAATAACTTTAGAATATTTGTTTGCGCGTTTTGCATTTTTTTGCTTTTCAATCTTTATTATGACTCAAAATTACGATCCAATTCTGAAGGAAATTTGAATTTCATCGTCTTGGAACAAAAATTTAATGTAGATACAAGTATTTTTTTGCCATATTGTTCAAAAAAACATCCAATAGCTTCTAAAAAGCAGTTAAGAGTACTTTTTGGATTGAAAAATGAAGGGTATAAAAAAATTAAGTAACTTAAAATATCGAATAAGTTGGGATTAAGTTGTCTATAATATCAATAAATTCCAACTTGTCTATTGTCTATTGTCTATTGTGGACTTTCTATGGTGATCTGATGAAGTTGTTCCTTATTGATGTAATTAATTTTTAGACCACTTACTTTACAAATTTTTTGAATTATAGCTAATCCTAAACCTAAAGAAGAACTGCTCTGATTACCCTTTTTAAAGCGAGCAAAAAGTAGTTCGGGCTTGTAGTTTAATGGTTTACCAGAATTTTCGATGATCAATTGATTATTCTCTAAATAGATTTTAATAAATCCATTTTCAGTTAAATTATGTTTAATGGCATTATTTAAAAGGTTAGTAATAAGAATTTCCAAAAGGACTGGATGTATATTCCATTGAATATCATCATCAATTTTTTTGCTTAAATTAATTCCTTTTAAATAGATTAATTCCTCATATTCATCGATAAAGTCTTCCAATGTATTGCTTACATCTACGCTTTCTTTTTGTTCAAATTCCTGATTATCAATTTTAGCCAATAGTGTCAATGTATTGCCCAATTTTGATAAATTATTTAAGCTTTTAGATGCATCTGAAACCAATTTCTTTTGTTCCTCGTCCAAGTTTCCATCTTGCAATATCTCTAATTTACCCTTCGCTATACTTATAGGAGTTTGAATTTCATGACTGGCATTCTCTGTGAATTCCTTCAGTGATTGATAATCCGCCATCACTTTTTGAGACATTTGATCAATAAATGCATTTAACCTCTTAAATTCCTTGGTAGCTGTATTAGATAAAATAAAAGGTTCATTTTCCTTAATATCAAATTTCTTGATAGCCGCAAGTGTATCTTCAAATGGCTTTAATAATCTCCTAGATAATAACCAACTTCCTATTAATACTACAACAAGCAAAAGAATATAGGTTTTCACTAGAGATTCCACTATACCATCTACAATATCATCTTGTTCAATTATGATGTCATAAAGAATGATTTTATAATACCGACCTTCAATCTTCTTACCTACTTCTAATTTGTTGTGTTGTTCTGGTCTTTCTAAGGTACTATGGTGGACAATGGTATCCGAAAAAATAATGTTATCAATTTCAATGGAATCTTCCTGAGGCAGAATCATTACTTTATCGCGAATGATATCTTTGGTAGGCTGCCTTCTTTCAATATATTTCTCAGTAGAACTTAGTCTTTCTTGCAAAAACCAACGCTCCTCCTTTTTTACTTCATTGGAAATAATTTGAACAGTTACTATACCCCCTATGAAAAATACAATCAATGAAAGTCCGAGGAATATCAATACTATTTTGGTAATTAATCTCATACTATAATGTTTTAAGCTTATACCCTACTCCATAAACTGTCTCTAAGATATCAGTTCCGGTAGCTTTTTGAATCTTTTTTCATAAATTTTTAATATGTTGATAAACAAAATCAAAAGAATCACTTTCATCAATAAAATCGCCCCAGAGATGTTCCGCAATGTTTTGTTTGGTCAGCACTCTTTTTGCATTATTGGCAAAAAATAAAAGCATCTCGTATTCTTTTTTTGTCAAATCCATTTTTTGATTATCAACTCTCACCTCTTTCTTATCGGTATCAATCAGGATTTTATCAAGTTCAATTACATTACTGCTTTCCTGTTTTCGTGTTCGGTAAATTGCTTTCAAACGGGAGGCCAATTCTAATAGATGAAATGGTTTTCCCAAATAGTCATCTGCACCAGCATCCAAACCCCTAACTTTATCATCAATTGAATTTTTGGCAGATAAAATAAGTGTCCCAATATTTTTTCTATTTGCCCTCAAAGAATATAACAAATCCATTCCGTTTCCATCAGGCAACATTAAATCAATAATGACCACATCATATTCATAAGCTGCCAACTTATCAGTTGCAGTAAAAAAATCTGGAGCTACACTAATTTGAAAGCCTTCCTTTTTGAGGTAATCTTCAATGTTTTTAGCCAGCTCTATTTGATCTTCAACAATTAAAACTTTCATGTTTTCTCCCTATAGATTTATTCACTATTCTAGTTTAACCAAATCCTTGATAGTTGTAATATCTCAACAGCCTATCACTTCTCCAGTATTTATAGTACTAATATGGCAATGTTTTCATTGCTAATATCAATTAAAAACCTGACAGATTTCCAATCACGATATTAAATTTTTAGGACAAAATTAACACTTAATTCTGAAGCAAATCTGAAGATACGAATGTAATTAAGTTAATATATACTTCAAGTGAATTAAAATTAATGCGAGAAACAATTGAATAAATCAAAATAAAATATGAATTTAAAGGAAGAATAGGGAAAAAATGAAAGATAATGATATATCAATTGCTAGTGAACTAAAAGAAAGCAATCAAAGATTATTAGAAGCACAAAAATTAGCCAAAATAGGGAATTGGGAAGCCAATGTGGACACAGGAAATATTTATTGGTCGCCAGTCGTATATGAAATCTTTGAATTAGACCCTAAAAATTTCAAACCCACCATTAATTCATTTAAAGAAATGGTTCATTCTGATGATGAAGCCATGGTATATGAAGAAGACATAAATGCTTTTAAAAGTGGGGAATTTAGCCTAACACACAGAATTATTACTAAAAAAGGTAACATAAAATATGTTCAACAAACAGCCTCAAAGATTGATGATAAAAATAAATTAATCTATAGAGGCACCATACAAGATGTTACCAAACTAAAAAAAACTGAAAATGCATTAAAAGAAGAAAAAAAGAGGCTTGACTTGATTATTTCAAGTAGCAGTTTGGGCACTTATGATTGGCATAGGGAAAAGAAATGCTACGTCATTAATGATTATTATGCCAATATTTTAGGTTATAAGAAAAAGGAACTGCCTGATATCACTATGGAAAAATGGATGGAATTAGTTCATCCGGATGATATGGCGTTTATGACAGATCATTTTTTTAAAAATAAAAATGAAGCCATCATTCGGTATGATTTTGAAATTAGGTTAAAGCATAAAAAAGGTCACTGGGTGTGGGTACTTAATAATGGAAGAGTAGAAGGCTTGACAAAAGATTTAAAGCCTATTGATCAATCAGGTATCATACTGGAAATTTCCGAAAGAAAAATAGCTGAAATTGAATTAGATAGAACAAAAGCATTACTGCAACAAACTAATTTGATTACAAAAACAGGAGGCTGGACTTGGAATATAGAAACCGGACAAATTTATTGGACAGAAAACACCCGGAATATATATGAGATGCCTGAAGATTATGATCCTAATATAAATGGTGTATTTGATTTTATTGAAGATAAAACACAAGTCGAATCTTCAAAACAGTTGATAGAAAACGCAATAAATAAGCAGGAAAAATATGACCTTCAGTTAAGACTGATCTCAGGTAAAGGTAATCCATTTTGGGCTAGAATTATTGGAGTACCAGAAATCGAAAATGGTAAATTGATTCGTTACTACGGTACAATTCAAAACATTGAAGAACAAAAACAAAATGAATTTAAGCTCCAAGAAAAAACGAAACAATATAATGAGCTCGTAGAAAACATTCCAATTGGAGTATATAAGCTTAATAGAAATGGTGAATTAAATTACATGAGCCCCCCTTTTAAAAGCATCATTGGCATAGGTGAAAGAAATATTGACACCAATGATTTTGCGAAAGAAATTGTCCATCCCGATGATCTGGAAATGTTTTTAAAAGCCAACAATTATGCATTGGAAAACTATCAATATTTTAATTTAGAGTTTAGAATAATTGCTAAAGGACAAACAAAATGGGTCAAAGCTACTTCACAACCCAACAAAGACATTGATGGGAATTGGTATTGGTTTGGAACACTTTCCGATATCAATTATCGAAAAAATACTGAGTTAAAGGTTCAAGAAAATGAAAAGCAATTACAGAATATCATCACATCAATGTCAGAAGCATTGCTTTTCTATGATGAGGAAGGCATCATAAGGTCCATGAATGATAGTGCTGCCCAGATTTTAGATCTTAACAAATCTGATATAGTAGGAAATAAACTCGCTAAAACCATTATAAAGCTTTTGGATGACAAGGGGAATGAGTTAAAATCAAATCAACACCCCGTTGCCATAGCATTGAAAGAGAAAAAGTCTTTTAATGATGTGAGAGTACAATTATTAAATGCAAAAACAAATAAAACAATATGGATTGCCGCTAACATTAAAATAATAGATGAAAAGGATACACATTGGGCATTGGTAACTTTCAACAATATTACAGATCGGGTAAAATCAGAAAAACAGTTGATTGAAGCCAAAAAAGTGGCTGAAGATGCCAATAAGGCAAAATCAACTTTCTTAGCTAATATGAGCCATGAAATTAGGACTCCTCTGAATGGTGTAATTGGTTTTTCAGATTTGTTAAGAAAAACCAACCTTAATAATTTACAAACTGATTACACCAAACACATATACAATTCAGCTCATTCCCTTTTGGGAATTATCAATGATATATTGGATTTCTCAAAAATTGAAGCTGGTAAACTAAACTTGCAATATGAAAAAATCAATGGTTTAAAATTAGTTGAATCTGCTTCGGCATTTATCACCTACCAAACCTCTCAGAAGGGTTTGGAATTGGTAATAGATTACCAAAAGGAAGCACCTCATTTTTTCCAAGCTGATGAACTAAGGCTTAGACAGATTCTTATAAATTTATTGGGTAATGCTGTGAAATTCACTGAAAAAGGCACTATTTTATTAAGAGTGAGTACGGTTAAAAAATCTAATAAATTACGTATTGAAGTAATGGATACTGGTATAGGGATAAGCAAAGAACAGCAAAAAAATATCTTTAGTGCATTTGAACAAGCGGATGTTTCAACCACTAGAAAATTTGGAGGATCAGGACTAGGACTCACCATTTCAAATAAATTATTAAAAATGATGGGGAGTAAGCTAAAGTTAAAAAGCGAACCTAAACAAGGAAGTAATTTTTATTTTGACATTGAATTAGATGAAAAAGAAATTAGTAAAGAAAGATGGACAGATAATATAACTTTCAATATTATTCGAAAAGTTCTATTGGTAGATGATAATTCAATACTAAATGAATCCTTAAGAGACTTTTTGGAAATGTTCGGCTTGGAAGTACTTGTCAAATCATCAGCTATTGAGGCCCATAAAACTATAAAAGACAATGAAAATTTTGATCTAATTATCATTGATGAGGAAATGGATAATATTGATGGTCTTGAACTCCTAGAAATGCTGAAGGAAAAAGAATTGATTCATAACACACCCATAATAATACTTCACAAACATATTGATAGCAAAATTTTCATATCCCAATATGCTGATGATGAAAACATCTATAAAGTACCTAAACCTGTGGTCAATAGCGAGTTGATAGAAACAATTGAATGCATTGAAAAAGGTGTCAAAAATAAAGATGACCATCAAACCAAAAAAGCAGAGGAAGGTATGGATGAAGGATCCTTAAAACTTAATAAAATATTAGTGGCCGAGGATAATGAAGTGAATAAATTCCTGATAACGCGTATATTGGAAAATGTATTGCCAGATTGTGAATTATTGCATGCAGAAAATGGTGAAATAGCGGTTGATAAATATAAAAAGGACAAACCCGATTTAATATTAATGGATATTCAAATGCCCATTATGAGTGGTATTGAAGCAACGGAAATTATTAGGGCTTATGAAAAATCTGGAGAAAGAATTCCTATTATTGCGCTTTCTGCAGGGGTATTGAAGGAAGAAAAAGAAAATGCATTGAACGTTGGGATAGACGATTTCCTTGAAAAACCATTGATTCAAGAAGACTTCATCAATACGCTGAAAAAATTGAAAATAGAGGGTAAAATCAAAGAAGCCCAACAGCAAGAGATCAAAAAGAATATTCAGAAATTCAATAAGCAAGATTTACTCAAAAGGCTGAACCACAATGAAAAGCATTATTTAAGCTTCATTAATTTGGCAAAGGAAAACATGTTGACATTTGAAAGACAGCTCAATGAAACAATAGAAACTGAAAATATTCAAGCCTTAAGATCTGTTTTACACAAACTAAAGGGTACTGCCTTGGCCGGGTGCTTTGAAAATTTAGCGCTCTTGATAAACCAATTTGATAGACCAAGCTTTTATAACCAAAAAGTAAGTAATTATATGAGATCCAAAATTATACCTGAACTGCATAAACTAATGGATATTTTGGATAAAGAAGTAAAATAGAATGAATAAGCCTCAATTATTAATATTTGATGTAAATGAAACTTTATTGGATTTAGGTAAAATTAAATCTGCTATCCATCAAGTTTTTCAAAATGAGGATGCATTTTCAATATGGTTTTCTACTTTATTGCAGTATTCCATGGTAGAATCAATTTGCAATACCTATCACGGATTCGGAGAAATTGGCAAAGCTACTTTGAAAATGACAGCCAAAAAATTGAAGGTAAATATTAAAGATGAAGAAATCTCTAGAATTCTTAATTTGATAACCCAACTCCCGCCCCATCCTGATGTTAAAGGAGGATTGAAAAATTTAAAATCAAATGGTTTTCTTATTGTTGCCCTCACAAATGGCTCTTCAGAAGCATTAAGTGCTCAAATGAAATATGCCGGTTTAACGCCTTATTTTGATAAACTATATAGTGTAGAAGAAGTCAGAAGTTTTAAGCCCCAAGGCAAAACTTATCAATATGTTTTAAGTGATATGAATTGTAAAGCTGAAAATGCTATGATGATAGCAGCCCATCCCTGGGACATTGCAGGTGCCAAAACTGTTGGAATACAAACTGCTTTTATTGAAAGAAAGGGACAGATATATTATCCTCTAATGGAAAAAGCTGATTTTCATGTTACTAATTTAAAGGAATTAGCGGAAAATATTCTCAATTAAGTTTTATCTTAATTCCTACCTCAGATATATTTTTTACTGATAAAACTTTTAGTAATTAAAATTCACAAGAGCTTCTTTTTTGGCTATTAAAAGCTCAATACTTTCGATAAGAAAAATCGGTTAAAGAGTACCTTAGAATTATCATAGTATTAGAATATCATATCTGATGATATATCACATCCACGCTTTCTAGAATTAAAATGCTAACTAAACAATCAACATCACCTATTGGTAATTAAGCCTGAATAATAAATTTTTTAAGCTATGATTGAAAAAGTTACCGATATTAATTTAGAGGAGAAATTGAAAAAGCATGACAAAGTGGTCATTAAATTTTATGCTGATTGGTGTGGAGTATGTAAAGCATTTGAACCTCAGTTCAGGAAATTGGCTGAAGAAACAAATGATGATGTCAAATTCCTTGAAATCAATGCGCCTGATAATCCAAAAGCAAGACTATCTGCCGGAGTTTACAGCCTACCTTTTTTTGCCACTTATGAAAATGGCGAGTTAAAGGAAAAAATTTCAAGTGCCGACAGAATAGCTGTCCAAAATTTGATAAAAAATATCCAGTCAACTCCAGAATTAAATTGATAAAAAAAAGCCGGCTTTTACCAAGCCGGCTTTATTCAATTCAATGAAAATATTGATCTTAACAATGTTTATTTCTGATCAAATTTTTCTTTAAACTTTTTATATAATCTTTGTTGGTGAGCTTCTAAATTAACCTGTCTTCCTTCCACAAAAACATATTCAGGTTGGTTGCCTTCCATATCCAATATATCTCCTTGAGAAACTACAATAGAGGCAATTTTACCTTCTTCCAAACTTCCTATTTTATCATCTACCCCCATGATTTCTGCAGCATTTAAAGTCACCATTTTCAAAGCTTCTTCTTTACCTAATCCATAAGAAGCCGCAGTTCCAACACTAAAAGGCAAATTTCTCACTTGCATTACTTCTCCCCATTGTCCAATCGCTACTTTAATGCCTGCCTTATGAAGTAAATTTGGCAATTGATATGGCATATCAACAGGATCGGCTGTTCTACTTGGAAGTCTTAAAGTTTCCTCTAAAATAACCGGAATATTATTTTCTTTTAAGAAATCCCGAACATAATAGGATTCATCCCCTCCTACCAATACTATTTTCTTCACGCCCATTTCCATGGCAAATTGAATAGATTGAACAATTTCTTTTGCCCTGTCAGTATGAATATAAAGACTCTTTGCACCATCAAACAACCCTTTCATGGATTCAAGCTTTAGATTTGTGGTTTCCAGATTATCAATTTCATTATAGGAATTTGCATCTTTAAAAAATGACTTTACCTCATCATACTGCTTGTCATAATCCTCATTTTCCCTCCATTCAGTTTCACCTAACCACCATCTTGGGTATCTTAATTTTGACGGCCAGTTTAAATGAATGCCTTCATCATTCTTAAGTACAGCATCTTCCCAATTCCAAGCATCCAAATCCATTACAGAACTACTTCCTGAAATTCTTCCACCTCTTGGCGTTGTTTGGGCATATAGTACTCCATTAAAACGAGTGGTAGGGATAATCTCAGAATCCGTATTATAGGCAATTAATGCCCTTACGTTTGGATTAAAATCCCCAGTTTCATCCTGATCTCGAGTGGCTCTAACAGCGGCAATCTCCTCCAAGCCAATAATAGTGTTACTTGCAATCAATCCAGGATATACATGCATACCCTCAGCTTCTATTACCTTATAACCAGATAAATCCAATCGAATACTAGTCGCATCTGCAACATTGGTGATTACTCCATTTTCAAAAGTAATAACAGAATTTTCAATCACTTCTCCATTACCCAAATGAGCATAAGCATTCATGATGGCAATAGGCTCTTTTTGTGGTTCACCAGGAGCCGGTACTTGAGCCATAACTGAAAAACTCAGTACACTCAATATTATAATTCCTATATATTTTAATATCTTCATATCAACTTACTTTAAAGATGAATAATTTTGAATTTCTGTTTCACAGTGGTAGATAATCTGTGATTTTTTCTTTGCCTTTTGGGTAGAATTTCCATTGGACTTCTCTCCCTGCATTTTAGCTACTAATCGAGCTCTTTCGGCTTGAATAGCATTTAATTTTTCTTCTTGCTCATCCCTATTGAAAAATACAGTACCTTCTATTATGGTTTTCTCTGCTTTGGCATAAATAGACAAAGGCTCATCACTCCACAATACCACGTCAGCATCTTTACCAACCTTGATACTTCCCATTCTATCATCCAAATGCAATAGTTTAGCAGGATTTAAGGTAACCATTTTCAAGGCTTCTTCAACTGGTACTCCACCATATTTCATGGTTTTGCCAGCTTCTTGATTTAATCTTCTTCCCATTTCGGCATCATCTGAATTAATGGCCGTAACCACACCTTCACCATGCATTAATGCGGCATTATAAGGAATTGCATCATTCACTTCAAATTTATAAGCCCACCAATCTGAAAAAGTAGAACCTCCAACACCATGTTCTTTCATTTTATCTGCCAATTTATAACCTTCCAAAATATGAGTAAAAGTGTTGATTCTAAATCCATATCGCTCGGCTACTTTCATCAACATATTGATTTCAGATTGAACATAAGAGTGACAAGAAATAAATCTTTCACTATTCAATATTTCCACGAGAGTTTCTAATTCCAAATCCCTTCTTGGAGCATTGGCATTAGCTTTATCTCTTTTTGATAAAGCATTATAAGCTTTCCATTCGGCTTCATATTCTCTTGCTCTTGTGAAAGCATCTTCAAATACTTGTTCCACACCCATTCTGGTTTGCGGGAAACGGATGGTATTTCTTTCCCCCCAATTCGATTGCTTTACATTCTCTCCTAAAGCAAATTTGATAAATTTATCAGCCCAATCAATTTTCATTTCCTCAGGACTATATCCCCATTTCAATTTAATGATGGCAGAACGCCCACCTATCGGATTGGCAGAACCATGTAATAATTGAGAAGCCACAACCCCACCTGAAAGCTGACGGTAGATATTGATATCTTCAGAATTTACTACATCCTCAATATTTACTTCAGCAGTTACAGCTTCAGAACCTTCATTTACACCTCTACTGATGGCAATATGCGAATGTTCATCGATAATGCCTGGAGTCAAATGTTTACCAGTTCCATCAATCTCCCTGGCACCGGAAGCAGTCAAACCTTTTCCTATTTTGGCTATTTTACCATTTTCCAATAAAACATCTGTGTTTTCCAAAACACCCTCCGCCTCATTGGTCCAAACTGTAGCATTCTTAATTAAAATAGTCTCGGTTTTAGGTTTTTCAGTGTTACCGTGAGCAACGAACGGATAAATTAAAGAACCAAGATCATCTTTTATGGCTTCTTTTTCTTCATCCTTTTTATCTTCTTCGGTATCCTCTTCAGTGTCCTGATTATTTAATGTGGCATTCCATTTTACCCAACTTCCATCAGGCATTTTAGCGTTTCCACTTAATCCACCATCATTAAGCCAGCCTGACAATCTTATCTTGCCAGCTTTTTCTTTGCTTTCATCTTTGAAAGAAAGGCTGATCAGTTGTTTAGAAATATCTGACTTTATATCATAAGATGTAGAGTCGTTTACCACAATTTTGAATTTCTCTTTTCCAGGATCTCCTTTTGCTTCCATTTGGTATTCAAGCTCTCCAATTGATAAAGTATAATCACCAGCTAATTCAGGTAAGCTATAATCTAGGTATTTGTAAGGATTTCCTTTAACCCAGTTTTCATAAATTTTCGTATCCTTTTTTATAGGACTACCATCAGTAATTATAAAATTGGCATATTTTCCTTTTGATAAACTTCCTAGCTTATCTCCCATTTTCACAAATTGTGCAGGATTATAAGTTAAGGCTTTTAAAGCTTGTTCTTCAGCCAAACCTGCCTCCAATGAATGGGTAATCATGGAAGAAAGTTTAGATGGATCTTTTAAACCATCAGAAGTAATGGAATAATTAATACCTTTATCAGCCAACATTTTTAGATTAGAAGGCGCCATTTCCCAATGCTTCATATCTTCTAGGCTAACATTCATAGCTTCAAATGGATCTTCTACATCGTAAGCTTCAGGATAATTAACAGGAAGTATTAATTGTGCATTGGTGGCTTTGATCTCATCCAATCTTTGGTACTCATCCCCGTTTCCTTTTATGATATATTGAACACCAAACTCATCCCCTAATTGATCAGCTCTCAAAACATATAATTTATCTCCACCAGCATCAAAAAACTGAGGGTAACTTTTGTTTTGATTAAATGCATTCAAGGAAATATCAATCATTTCGTTTTGGTTTGCATACCATTTAGCATCCAAATATGTTTGCTTAATTAAGGCTATAGCACCCATTAATGAGGACGGATTATCTTGAGTAGAGCTCCCCTTGTCGAATGAAAAATGCTGGGAAGCAGTTTCTTTTAAGATAATTTCGTTTTCTGGGCCATTATGTAAGGCTATCACAGATCCGGTTCCTCTAACCAAGCCATCTTGATTATGCGTTAAAACAACTCCAAATCCGGCTTTACGCATTTTATCTGCATCGGAATCTTTATATTCAAAGGCTTCATGAGCATTAAAATAAGCCTTAATGGCATCATTTGCGTTATAAGCCCCCTCTTTTTTAGGGCCTAACTGAGGTCCTGAACTTCTGCCATTCTCAGCTTTTGGCATACCAATTTTGCTCGATAGCTCAATGAAAGAAGGATAAATATGTTTCCCCTTTAGATCGTGAACTATAGCACCATCAGGAACAACTGCATTTTTACCAGCGTCAATTACCTCCCCTTTTTGAATTACCAAAGTTGCATTTTCGATTGAGGTTTGATAATCGACATGTAATGTTGCATTAATAAAGGCGTGTAAGCCTGGTCTTTCATCTTTAACACCATTCACTTTATAAGTTTCCTGAGCATTTGTTGAAAAGAACCAAAAGCTAAAACACACTAAAAGTATTTTTTTCATCATTTTCTGTAGTTTTAGATTAAGAAATGAAAATAGTACTTTTTATATAATTAAATAAAAATTATTGCATCTATTATTTTATTGGTTTTTAATGAGTATTAATGGAGTTGATCTTATTATGATGAATTTTATTAAAATCTGCACAATAAAGCACAACAGTCAATTTCTTTAATATGAAATAGCACTTTGTTTTACCAAAATTTAATTATAATTTAATGTAGTTAATCATATAAATTTTTTAAGAATTATGAGGAAATTTTTAAATAAACACTTGATATCCATTGCCATATATACGGTTTCAGCATTGATTTTATTGAGTGTTAGCCTTTCCTTTTATAATAAAAAAGTAATGAGTGATGCTTTGGAAACCCAAGAACAAGCTGATATGGTAGTAAGGGTTTCTGAAAACACATTACTTAATATTCGACAAATGGATATTAGTGGCAGAGGTTATGCATTAATGAGGGAAGATGGTTTTTTATTTTGGAGTGTAGCGGATGCAAGAAGAGAAAACAGAGAAAATTTTAAAACATTAGATAGTTTATTTTCCATTCAAGGATATTCAGATCCTGTAAATTACCCCAAATTAAAAGCTGGCTTTAAAAAGTATGCTGATATGTACGAAGAAATGGTCAAGCTTTTGAAAAATGATGATCTGGAAGGCTATAAAGAAATATTGAAAGATGATTTTGGAAGGACTTTCTGGCCTATAAACGCAGCATTTACTTCCAGATTATATGAATTTGAAGATGAGTTGGTAGCCAAAGCACAAGCTCGATATGAAAGGGCTATTTTTCAAAATACTATTGTACAGCTATTATTGTTATTAATCGGCTTACCCACTTTAATTTTCATTATAATTAAGCTTAGAAGGGATGAAAAAAATAGAACTGCATTGTTAATCAACCTTAGGGAAAACAATAAAAAATATTTATTTAATGATGGTGACACTCAATTTAGAGGTGCGGCCAAAATACTAAACGGTTCAATCGAAAACCTTAAAAAAGCAGCACATTACGTAAGAAAGGTAGCTTCTGGTGAATTTGATGTCAAATGGGAAGGTATGACTGATGAAAACAGGGATTTAAACAAGAAGAACCTTGCTGGTCAATTGATTGAAATGAAAAAGCAAATGGAACTGGCCGATATAGAGAATAAAAAGAGAATATGGTCAACAGAGGGGCTTTCAAAATTAAGTGAAATTATACGTAACAGTGAGCAAGACACCAAACAACTAACATTTGAATCCACTAAATACCTCACACAATATTTAGGAGCTCAACAAGGCAGTCTTTTTATTCTGGTACAAGATGAAGAAGATTCCAAACATAAATATTTAGAACTTTCAGCAGCTTATGCTTTTGACAGACGTAAATTTTTAAATAAAAAACTTGAAATAGGCCAAGGATTAATTGGTCAAACATATAGAGAAAGAGAAACTTTATTATTAACGGAAATTCCACAAGATTATACCTTTATAAAATCTGGTTTAGGTGATGCTACCCCAACTTGTTTGGCCATTGTCCCTATGATGTATAATGATGAGGTACAGTCTTTAATAGAACTGGCCTCTTTTAGGAAATTCGAAGAGCATGAAGTTAAATTTTTGGAGAAAGCAGGTGAGTATGTTGCCTCAGCTATAGCTACTACTCAAAATAATGAAAAAACTAGAATTCTATTGGAGCAAATGCAACAGCAAGCAGAAGAAATGAGGGCTCAGGAAGAAGAGCTTCGTCAAAATATGGAAGAGTTAGAAGCCACGCAAGAAGAGATGAGAAGAAAAGAAAAAATGATGGAAGAAAAAATGCAGAAGGCTGAAAATCAATAATGATTAAGCTTTCTTAAAATTTAAGGATGAAGGAATACGAACCATTAGCAAAAAGCCTATGCCCACCGCAAAAAATAGACCTAACGCAATTGTACTATTCCGCATACTTCCCGTCCATTGTTCTATAAATCCATAAGAGAAGGTGCCAATTACGACTGCTAATTTTTCCGTTACATCGTAAAAACTAAAATAGGACGCTTTGTCGGGGGTGTTTTGTGGCATTATTTTGGAATAAGTACTTCTTGATAGAGATTGAATACCACCCATGACTAAACCAACAACAAAAGCCAAGATATAAAACTGATAATCAGTATATACAAAATAAGCATAAATACATACACCCACCCAAATAGCCAACATATTCATTAAGGAAAACTTATTAGTTCGTTTCTTAGACAGGTAAGCAAAAGCATAAGACCCAATAATTGCCAATGCATTAATAATAATGATGGTCAAAATTAATTTGTTTCCCAGGAGATTAAGTTCCTTACTTCCAAAAGATGCGGCCATGTACATGACCGTTTGTACCCCCATACTATAAAAGAAAAAGGAAGTTAGATAATATTTTAATATAGGTTGGGATTTAAGCTCTTTGAAGACTTTATATATTTCTCTATAACCATTAATGATAATGGATCTTGAATAGTCAATACTTCTTTTAGATTCCTTCAAGGATTTAAAGGTAATTTGAGCAAAACCCATCCACCATAAACCAACAGTTAAAAAAGAAAAGCGTGCAATCAAGACCGTATTGTCTAAGCCAAACCATTGAGGATTTGATATACAGATAAGATTAATTATTAATAAGAGAATACTACCAATATAACCTAATGAAAATCCCTTTGCACTGATCATATCATGTCTATCAGGTGTAGCTATAATAGGCAAAAATGAATTATAAAATACTATGCTCCCAGTATAGCCAATACTTGCGAATACTGAACAAATAATAGCCCATTCAACATTTTCACCAGTAAAAAAGAACAGACCTATACAGGATGTTGCTCCTAAATAAGTAAAGAATTTCATATAGCTTTTCTTGCTAGAAGAATAATCCGCAATTCCTGAAAGTAAAGGAGAAATAATGGCAACCACTAAAAAACTAAATGATATAGCAAAAGAATATAAAGCAGTGTTTACAAATTGGAAGCCAAAAAAATCAACTATATCGCCATTAAAGGCATTCTGTGTGGCGGTATTATAAAATACTGGAAAAATAGATGATTTAATAACAATGGCATAGACTGAATTGGCCCAGTCGTACATGCACCATGCATTTATGGTTTTAGCGTTATTTAGCTTCAATTATATAGGATTAAGATTAGGTCCTTCAGACATAAAAAAAACCTCATTCCACAATTGGGAATGAGGTTTTAATTGATTTATAGAATTTTACAATAAAGAATTTTCTTTATCTCTATTGGTCAATTTTAAAGTATTATACATCAACTTACGTGCATTTGCCTTTCTTAATTCTTGTTGAACATCGGATAAAATACCCATTTTAGCTTCACTATCCACTTTCAATGCTATTGTAATTTTATCACGTTCAGCTTCTGACAATTTATCTTTTTCTTTTGCAACCCACAAAAGAACATCTCTTGGCTCAATAAATACATCATTGGCTTGGATTTTCGCCTCGCCCCCAAACTTCTCTGTTTGTTTTGGTTTACCGATGTATAAATAACTTACCAAAGACTTTCTTTCAATCTTCTTCAATTGTTCAGCTTTAGGTATTTTTTGTTCCACCTTAATTTCGGTTTCACGTAATACCGTAGTCACCATGAAAAAGAATAGGAGCATAAAAATAATATCCGGTAATGCAGCGGTAGGAATATCCTGACTTGCACTTGTTTTTTTCTTAAACTTTGACATAACTTATCCTCCTATGTTAGTTGGTTCTGCAATAGAAATCGCCATTGGAATCTCGTCATCACCTTCTCCTTTACCTCTTTGATAAAGTGCCTCTTCCTTAGGGTCTTTCCTATTCAACGCTCTGTATTCCTCAGCTGTAATGCCCGCTCTATCAGCATAAATCTGATAATATGCACCTTGCAGCTGATCTAATACATTGATATAAATCTCATAACTTGTTCCTCTATCTGTTTTAAAGGAAACAATTGCATCCTGTGGACTTTCCGCTAATTCAGGATTTTCACTTGGATTCAAAATATGTTCTATTAACATATCTTTTATCTCCGTATAATCATCCAAACGCTCGCCCTCTACTAAAAGTCTATCTGCTGAATTAATGGCCACCTTAAATAGGTTCCTTTCTCTTATTTCAACATCCACTTGATCAGCATCATCCTTTTCGGGAGGTAAAGTCAAAGTCAAACCTTTATCAGATGCAATGGTAGTAGTTACAAGAAAGAATATTAACAATAAGAATGCTATATCGGCCATTGAACCGGCATTCACCTCTGATGTTGCTCTTCCTTTACTTCTAGCCATTAGTTTAAAATTTTTCTGATTTCAGAATATATAATAGATATTACTGCTATACCCATCAATAAATAAGTAGTAATTAACACTCCACCTATTACTTGAGATGAGGTACTCGTAATATCAAATTTTATGTACCTAGCAGTTACTTCATCACCGGAAACTCCCCAGCTGATCAAGTAAATTGCACCGATTATCACTATACCCAAAGCAGACTTTATAAGACTCTTTGGATTATCCAGCGCATTAATTAGTGGTAAAACAATTGCTCCCAAAGCAGCAACGATTACCAATAAATATGAGCCGTATAACATTATATCAACAAATTCCATTTAGTTAAAGTTTAAAGGTTAAACTTACTTAGTAAGATTGTGTTTTACTAAAATATCAACCAAAGCAATAGAAGCATCTTCCATTTGGTTTACTAAAGAATCTACTTTAGAAACGCAATAGTTGTAAAATAATTGTAAGATAACCGCAACAATCAAACCACCTACAGTTGTTAATAAGGCTACTTTAATACCACCGGCAACCAAAGATGGAGAAATATCACCTGCTTCTTCAATAGCATCAAAAGCACCAATCATACCGATTACAGTACCCATGAAACCTAACATTGGAGCCAATGAGATAAATAATGAGATCCAAACCAAACCTCTTTCTAAACGACCCATTTCAACTGAACCATAAGAAATTACTGATTTTTCAACCATTTCCACACCTTCTGACATTCTCATCAAACCTTGTGTAAAGATAGATGCAACTGGTCCTCTTGTGTTTTTAGTCACTTCTTTAGCTGCTTCAACACCACCTTGGTTCAATGCATCTTCTACATTGGCCAATAATTTGTTAGTGTTAGTTGTTGCAAGATTCAAAGTGATGATTCTTTCAATAGAAATAGCTAATCCTAAGATTAAACATATTAATACTACTGACATGAATTCCCATCCACCTTCGATAAACTTTTCTTTTACAATTTGGTGAAAGCCTTGCTCTTCTACCACTTCTTCTTCATCAACAACGGCAGTAGCAGTAGTATCAGGCTCATCTTCCATCATTGAAGTATCAGCCGCAGCTTCCGTAGTGTCACCATCCATTGATGTGGTGTCATTTTCCATTTCAGAGGTTGCTTCCTCATCCTGAGCAATTGCATTGCCATTAAAACCGAATACTAAAGCTCCGGCCATCATCATTAAAACAAATAGCTTTTTCATAGTTAAGTTGTTTGTAATTTTCTTTTTTAGTTAATGTATGTTAGTTATAATGAAACTAAGTCCAATTTTACACAAATATCCACAAACAGAAAATTTTTTTAGCAATTCTTTAACCCTTTAACTTAAATAATAATCATTTATTTAAAATATCAAGTCTAAAAATTGAACAAAATGCGGAGAAGGAGGGATTCGAACCCTCGGTACCCGTGAAGGCACACTCGCTTTCCAGGCGAGCCCGATCGACCACTCTGGCACCTCTCCTTTGTCTGTCAATACTTATTTATCGATTGAACTCTTTTCAAACGTGCACAAATAAATTAATAATTTATTCTTCATGCAAGCCCATTTTGCCAAATGGTAAATAATAATCCAATAATAACATGCAAATCAGTTGCAAATAGAATGATTGTAGTTTATAATTATATTATTCCATGTATAAACATATTTAAATTATTCCATTTCCCCCCGAAGTGGCTTAATCAAATAGCTTTGTTGCATTTCTTTGGTGTGAGCATGGCTTAGAACATACATCATTTTGGTAATGGCCGCTTCTGTTGTGATATCACTGCCACTTATTACACCAATGGATTGCAAGTCCATGCTTGTTTGGTAGCGACCTTGGATCACCTTCCCTCCCATGCACTGAGAAACATTCAAAATCAGAATATCTTTTTCAATGGCTTTTTGTAAGCAATCGATAAACCATTTTTCGGTTGGGGCATTTCCTGAGCCATAGGTTTCTATAACCAATCCTCTTAATCCTTTAATGGATAAAATACCCTCCACCAATGATTGGGAGATACCCGGAAATACCTTTAATATGGCTACCTCCTGTTGAATATTCTTTCTCACTTTTAGTTCAGCTTCTGCTTGGAATGCCCTTAAGGCTGAAAAATTATATTCTATGATGACTCCAGCTTCAGCCAAAACTGGATAATTTTCACTTTGAAAGGCATCAAATTGCACGCTTTCCACTTTTTTAGACCTATTCCCCCTCAATAGTAGGTTATCAAAATAGATACATACCTCTGATACAATAGGTCTATGATTTAATTTTTGGCTGGCTATCTCTATTGCGGTAATTAAATTCTCACGGGCATCCGACCGTGCCGCACCTATGGGTAGTTGAGCCCCCGTAAAAATAACAGGCTTATTTAATCCCTCCAACATAAAGCTAATAGCAGAAGCCGTATAAGCCATGGTATCAGTACCATGAATTACTATAAAACCATCGTATTCTTCATAATAATCTTCCACCAAGCCCGCAATATCATCCCAATGCTTAGGGCTTACATTGGAAGAATCTATTAAATTATTAAACGAGGCAACCGTGATTTTCAGGTTGAAATTTCTAAGTGAAGGCACTTCATCCAGAATATTTTGAAAATCGAAGGGTACTAATGCTTGTTCCTCATTATAAACCATGCCTAAAGTCCCGCCCGTATAAATGATCATCACGGCACTTTCCGGTGCTTTAGGTATTGCGGTATCTATATGTATTAATTTGTATGGCTTTTCCATCTAAGCAAATAATTGATTAGCATTTGATGACGTAATTTTAACCAATTCTTCTTTGGAAATCTGCTTTAAATCCGCAATTCTTTGTGCTATCAAATCAAGAAATGCCGGTTCATTTCTTTTACCTCTTTTGGGAGTTGGTGCCAGATAAGGTGCATCAGTTTCTAATACTATTCTATTGATATCAATATCTGGAATATGCTCAGCTAGGCCACCATTTTTAAAAGTGACCACCCCTCCTATTCCAAGATAAAAATCTAAATCTATTACTTTCTTTGCATCTTCTACATTCCCCGTAAAACAATGAAAGACTCCTTTTAAGTTGTCATCCTTCATTTCTTTTACAATTTCATAAGTTTCATCAAATGAATCCCTACAATGTAAAATAATAGGAATTTGATGTTTTTTTGCCAATTCAATTTGAATTTTCAGCGCTTCTTTCTGCTCTTTCATTAAACTTTTATCCCAATAGAAGTCCAAGCCTATCTCTCCAACAGCTACAAATTTTCTTTTGTTAAGCCAATCTTCAATCTCATAAAGTTGCTTTTCAAAATGCTTTTCGATGGAGCAAGGGTGAACACCCATAGTGGCGATGGTAGTGGGGAATTGAGCCTCCACTTCTAACATGGGTTCAATAGATTCATGGTCAATATTGGGCATGTAGAATTTCTCGACTCCTACCTCCATTGCCCTTTCCATCATTTCCGCTCTATCCTCATCGAATTTATCAGCGTATAAATGTGCATGTGTTTCAATCATCCTTTAGCAAATTTTCTTCCTTTCCATTTTACGGGCAAAGGTAAGAGATAATAAAAGAGAAGTGCAATAGAAATGAAACCACTGTAAAATTCAAATATAAAAAGATTGCCAAGAGGTACATATTGATTCAACCTTTCTAAAATTTTATTTATAAATAAGCTTTGCAAAGTAATTTTCAAGCCAAATAAAGGAATGGCTACAAATGGGTTGACAAAAATCATGGCCAACATAGCAGGATAGTATAAAGCCTGAAAAACTAAAACTGTTACCATGAAGGGTGGTAATTTCAGGGCTCCACTCATCCATCTTTTGCGCTGATTCATTAAATTTTTAAACCCTTTTACTGCAAAGGTCCTTACTAAGCTGTCTTCATTGGCCAATTGCTGATATTTATAACCTTGTTTGGCTACTGCCTGAAATAAAGCAAAATCTTCTGTAACGGAAAAGGGAATATTTTTATACCCGCCTACTTTATTGTAAGCTTCTTTGCTTACCATCATATTGTTACCCACTGCGGTAACTGGAATTTTCCAACCGCTCACAATTTTCACCATTCCCAACGCCAAACTCCAGTCTATCATCTGCATGCTGGAAAAAAAATCTTTTGCTTTTATGATGGTAAAACCGCTTTGAATTCCGGCACCTTCTTTCCAGCAAGCCAATTGCTTCATCAACCAACTAGGTGGAACTTCTACATCAGCATCAGTAATCATCATGAATTCTCCTTTTGCTTTTTCAGCTAATTGTTCCAAAACATTGGCTTTGGCATCTAAATGCTCCACCTTATCATTAATAGGGAAGTAGAAAAAATTATTTGTTTCTTTATCCCATTCTTGCATGATTTTAGTACTGCCATCAGATGAACCATCATCACCCATTAAAACTTCATACTTATCTTTCGGATAATCAAGCTTTTCAAGTGAATTAAGGGCATAATTGACTGTGTGAACTTCATCACGGACGGCTATTAAAATGGAAATAAAGGGTAATTCGCCTTCAAAAGGCTTAAGGTTCTCCTCTTTTGGTTTCCATGCCATCCATAAAATTAAGTCCATGAAAATTACAATAAGTATAATGATCAATAGGCCTAAGAATAGATAGGTCATAGTTTTTTAAATTTGTATCCAATATCGGAAAAATGTTTGAGATACAAAGGTAGGAATTGCAATATTTTATCTTTGGCTTTTAAATTATCATGAAAAACTATAATACTACCGTTCTGAGAATTTTGGATACTCTTTTTCAATATTTTTTTTGCAGAAATGGATGGATTATAATCTTTCGAAAGTACATCCCACATTATTAAATCAAAACCATTTTTCTTTAATTGACGAGCTATTCTCAAATTAAATTGCCCGTAAGGAAATCTAAAGAGCATTTTTTCTTGATGCATGTGTTTTGCTATTTCTTGCTGACACAGATGCACATTGTCCAAATACTTCTTACCTTTAGTTTTCCAGGCTTTTAAATGATTAAAAGTATGATTGCCCACCGAATGACCATCTGCTATTATAGCTTGAAAAATTTCAGGATGTTTTCTAATATTATCCCCAACGCAAAAAAAGGTAGCTTTGGCATCAAATTTATTTAGTATTTCCAGAATTTGAGGGCTTAATTCAGGAATGGGGCCATCATCAAAAGTTGGATAAATGACTTTTTCTGAGGTATTAATTTTCCAAATTAGGGAAGGAAATAAACTTTGCACTAAGCTTGGGGTTTTATAAAATGCCCAATCAAACATGGTATTGGCAAGCTAATAAGGTAATATCATCGGATAGAGCTCTCTTACCAATAAATTTATTGATCTCATCCAAAATTGCTGTCAAGATCATATTGGGCGTAACTGAAATATATTTACTTAAAATTTCCATTACCCGCTCGGGTCCAAACTCCTCTTCATCCTCATTAAAGGCTTCGGTCAGACCATCCGTATAAAGTAAAAGTGTTTGAGGCTTTTCTATGGCAGTAGTCCCGATTTCCAGAAAAGGAATCTCCCTTAAAGCACCAAGCACTAATGTTCCTTTTTCTAGCTTTTCTATTTTGCCATCCGATGACACTAAAAATGGAGGGTTGTGACCTGCATTAACATATGTAAGTCTTTTTTCTTTCAAATCAATCAGTGCTATAAAACATGTAATGAAATTCTCTCCATTCGCACTTTCAAATACCTGAAGATTCAAATCATGAATAACTTCTTCCAAGTCTGTAGTTTTTCTCATCAGCGTTCTTAATGATGCTTGAAAATTAGACATCAGCAAGGCGGCAGGAACTCCCTTTCCTGATACATCAGCAATACAGACTATTTTCTTATTTTCATCTATAGATAGCCAGTCGTAATAATCACCTCCTACCGTATGATGTGGAGAATAATGTGCATCAATAGTGAAATTATCATTTTCAGGTAAAGATTTAGGAAATAACAATTGTTGCACCTTTTTAGCAATTTCCATTTCCTTGGCAAGTACTTCTTGCTGTAATCTTTCTCTGGCCATTTTCTTATTTTCAATGGCCACCATAATGATATTGGTCAGTGCCTGAATGAAATTCAAATGGTTTTCAATTAATTCTTTTTCCCCTGTATTAGCTACACCTCCTAAAAACACTGTGGCCAATAATTCATTTTTATGGAAAACCGGAATGGCTACTTCAAATTCATCAAAAGGTGAATCTACTAAGTCTTCATGAAATAAAATTTGCCTTTTATTGACTAATTGATTGGCGCTTTTTACCTCATCAGCATAATTCATTTTGGTGCCAAAGGAAAGTTTTTCCTCCCAATGGCCTGCCTCTTGAACTAATAACATCAATTTTCCTAACTTTAGATTCGCTCTCAAGGTAAAATTATAGATTTTATATAAAGAATCTTCTGGCAAATTCTCATTGATTGCCTGGGTAATTTCAAGCAATGCATTTAACTCCAATTCTTTGAGTTCGTATCTATTCGCTATGTTCAAGGCTGTATCCATAAATCAAATGTGAAGTTAACAATTAGAAATGATAAAAGTAATTTTGTGTCAATAAATGGGGAATTGAAAATAATTTCCGTCTTTAAAAACCGAATAAAACTCAATATTATTTCAATCTAATTGAGAAACTTAAAACAATTAGTTTTTAAGATATACAATCAAAAGAAATAAATCCAATACTTATAAAAAATAACCTCAAAGATTAATATAGTCCATATTTCTCCATTTTCTGAGGAAGGATTAGTGAAGAGGTGCCAATTAAAAATTCAATTAAGCAACATTAAATTATAATCATTATTTAATTAAATAATCTGCATCAATTAGTCTATTTCCTTTTTTCTCATCCAAAACAGCAAAATTAAATCCTTTTTGAAGACAGTAAGCACCAAATTCTCCCGCTTTATTTAGCGCAATAAATCCAATTTGTGTAGCGGAGTAATCCTGTTGCCTAATTTTAAATTTTTTAAGGATCAATTGAACTGCTGCTTCGCAGGCATCTTGTGGTGATTTTCCATGTCGCATTTGTTCCACAACCAAATGAGATCCGACCACTCTAATGATTTCTTCTCCGTGACCAGTCGCCACGGCAGCACCTACTTCATTATCAACATATAGGCCTGCTCCAATGATGGGAGAATCACCAACCCTACCCTGCATTTTATAGGCCATGCCACTGGTAGTACATGCACCAGATAAATTTCCATGAGCATCCAAAGCAATCATCCCGATAGTATCGTGATTTTCAATATTTACAACCGGTTTATACTCAGAGGTTTTAAGCCATTCCCTCCATTCTTTTTCAGATGCTTTGGTTAATAAATCTTCTTTTGGAAAACCTTGCCTCATAGCAAATTGTAATGCTCCTTCCCCAACCAGCATAACATGTGGACTTTTTTCCATTACTGCTCTGGCCACTGAAATGGGATGTTTTATATGTTGCAAACATGCTACAGAACCAATATTGGCTTTTTCATCCATTATACAAGCATCCAGCGTAACATTTCCGTCTCGATCCGGCCTGCCTCCATAGCCCACACTACGTTCTTCAGGATCTGCTTCCACTCTTTGAACACCTTTTTCTACTGCATCCAATGCACTTCCATTCTGTTTTAAAATTCCCCATGCATCATTATTGGCTTCTATACCGAACCTCCATGTGCTTAACACAATAGGTTTTGTGATTTCAGTAGCTTGTAAATTTGTATTAGACAACGCTTTAAATGGTCTAAGCGCTATTCCTGATGCCACTGCAAGTCCTGTTTTTAAAAAATTTCTTCTATATAATTTCATCTCATTTCATTTAAAAAATGATCACAATAATTCACCTCCATGCGATCTAAAATTTTGGTGTTAATTTTTAATCTGTTGAGAAAATCTTCATAATTTTTAACCTCCACTTGTGACCATAAAACTTCAGATAAGGCCAACATTCTAGGTATGGCCATATATTCTACTTGACTAAATGTTTTCATATATTCCGTCCACACATTTCCTTGGGCGCCCAAAATAAAGCCTGATTCACTAGGATTAAGAGCATCTGGAATAGGCTCATAAGCATATACTTTATGCAAAGGATTATAGCCTCCAATTGCCAATGGCTCATTTTCAATATTTTCAACTTGGTAATGATCAAAGTAACATGGACTTCCTGGTGACATCACCACAAAATGAGATTGTTTGGCTGCCGCAATTCCGCCTTCTGTTCCTCTCCAACTCATTACAGCAGCATTTGGAGCCAGACCACCTTCTAAAATCTCATCCCAACCAATGATTTTACGCCCTTTTGCATTTAAGTAGCGTTCCATTCTTTGAATAAAATAGCTTTGAAGTTCATGTTCATTTTTAAGCCCTTCCTGAATGATTCTTCTTTGGCATTTATCACAGTTTTCCCATCTATTCTTGGGAGATTCATCACCTCCGATATGGATGTATTCACTTGGAAATAGTGCCAAAACCTCATCCATTACAGCCTCCAGAAATTCAAATACTTCCTCATTTCCGGCACAATAAACATCCTCAAAAACTCCCCAACCTCTTGCCACTTTAAAAGGACCTCCTGTACAGGATAAATGAGGATAAGCGGCCAAGGCTGCTAGGGAATGTCCCGGCATTTCTATTTCAGGAACTACATTAATGTGCCTTTCCTGAGCATATTTCACTACTTCTTTAATCTCTTCTTGTGTGTAAAAACCACCATACCGAATACTATCATATTCTTGATTATCATACTTTCCAACCATAGTGCCCTCACGCCATGCACCAATTTCAGTAAGACGGGGAAATGCTTTTATCTCAATTCTCCAGCCTTGATCTTCGGTAAGATGCCAGTGAAAATTATTCATTTTATACATTGACATATAATCGAGATATTTTTTTACTTCCTCTACGCTAAAAAAATGTCTGCTACAGTCAAGATGCATACCGCGCCATTCAAATCTTGGACTGTCCATTATTTTCATCTCAGGAAGTTTGCCATTATCCGCGGTAATTAATAATTGTTGTAATGATTGTATTCCGTAAAATATCCCAGCACTATTTGATGCGCTAACAACAATCTTATCGTTATTAATTTCTAGTTCGTAGGCTTCTTTGTTAATATCCGTTTTGGATAATAATAATTTAATTTCATTTTTTCTTTTTGAAATTCCATTCGAGGCATTCTCTTGAAAGTAATTATCAATGACGGATTTTAAATACTTTGATTCAAATGCAAGTCCTGTATCAGCTTTTATTTCTATTTCAGCAAACAATTGAAAAACTCCCTGGCCTTTTTTCATTTGATTAGGAGCAGGGATTATAGATACTGAATTCTGACCCAAACCCGCTGAGGAAATCAGGAACAAAGCTAATAATAGTAAATACTTCATTTGAACAATGATTTAAGCTTAGAGACTTTATATAAAGCTGAATTTAATGAAAATAAATATTAATTATGGTGGGATCAAAAATTATTGAAATTGATAAATTAATATAAACTCCAATTGATTTATTTATTACAGAGTGAATATTTAATAAAATCTCACTTCACAATCAGGATGTTCGTCTTTGAATTTATTGAGGCTGAAATCAAAAATTCTGGTATTGAAACAAATGAATTGTTCTAAATTATCTAGCAGTTCCAGTTTACCAATCCATCTAACTCGAGTACTAGAAATATCTAAATATTTTAAGCCGATTAAATTCTCGATACCTTTAAGATTCTTAATTTGTGTTCCTGCCAAGCTCAAATATTCTAGGCTTTGTATAGACCCCAATGGTTTTAGATCGGATATAGCTGAAAAATCCAATACTAATTTCTCTAAATTATACAGTTGCGTAAAAGGTTCTAAATCGTTTATAGGACTTTCCTTAATACTTAATTCTTTAACATCTTTAATAGCTTTGATGCTTTCCAAATTAAACATCTCTACCCTTTTCAAATGAACATTTTCTAATAAGATAAATTGAGCCAATGGATTTACATTTTGAATGTCTTCATCCTCAATTACAAGACTGTTAATTGCCGTTAAATCATGTAATTCTTTGGCAGTTGGTTGATTACTAAGCGGAAATTGTAATTTAAAAATGGCTTGCCAAGTATCATCTAAGCCATTCCACCACGCTTGCATTCCTTTTTCATCGTATATTATACTAACTTTTGATCCCTTATTTGAATAGAATTTGCCAACAATATCTTTTTTGATTCCATTTCCATCTACATTTAAATCCACTAGATTAATCAATTTGGCTAAATCTAAAAATTGCTCTTCAGAAAGCTGATTTTGGGCCAGATTCAGCTTCTTTACTTTCTTTAAATTAAGGATTGATTCTACCGATTTTAAGCCTATATTTTCAGCCTCCAAAACAGTCAATGTCGTTAAAACTTCAATCGGGTTTAAACTTTTTATTTGGTTATTAGAAACAGATAAATAACGCAAGCGGGAAAATTTCATCAATGGATTTAGGTCATTTAATCCTTTATTATTTAAACTTAAACTGTCATTTAATAATAATTTCGTTAATTGTTCTTTTCCAAAATCTGATATTCTTTCTCCATCTACGTAAGCAAAAAGCGCCAATTTCCAATCAACACTTAATTTATTCCACCATTCCATTATTTCCTCCGAATTTACAACCAGCAATTTGTTGGGATTCTCATCTATAAATTCATTGAGTTCTTCTTCACTTATAAAGGTATTATCGGCATATATTTTCTCTAATGAACTTAACTTATTAAGTGGCTCTAAACTCTCCACTTGAGTATTGTTAATATTCAAAGTATGAAGACTTTGATAATGCTCCAAGGGACTTAAATCAGAAATAAAAGCAAATGAAATATCAAGATTTTGCAATGTTTTTGGACTCATTTTATCGGTCAATTGGGACAAATTACTTTTGGACATATTAAGCTCCTCCAATTTTTCCATTTCCGATAAAATCTCAGGGGAATTAAAGAAAGTCTCACTTAAATCTAGATTTTTTAGCTGTGTATAATTTTTTAAAACCTCAAAATCCCTAATATCGGCCCCGTTTAAATGTAATTCCTTTAAAGCTTTAAGATTTTCCAATTCATCAATATTCTGAATGGGTGTAAAGGAAATGTCTAAATATTCCATGTTTTCAGCATATCGCAAAAAGCTCAAATCTTCTATAGTGGTATGAGAAATATTCAAATGTCTCAACTCTGTCAGACTGCTTAATGGGGCTATATCCTCAATTTTGGTGTGACTTAGGTTTACATATTCTAAATCCACCAAAAAGCTAAGTGGCGCCAGGCTCACAATAAATTCATTATTGGATAAATTGAGTGAATCAATAGAGGCTATTTTATACAATTTCTCCATTTCAACACTATCTTCTGCTATCTGAAATTCCTTTTTGAATATGTCTTTCCAGCCTAATGAAAGATTATTCCACCATTCTTTAATGGCTTCATCCCTACTGACTTTTGTAGTGTAAATACTGGCAATCTGTAGCTCATCCGATTCTTTATCCAGATTAATTTCCACAAATCGGGTTTTGGTGTTGAGTATAGATTCGCCTTCAATCCCTGTAGCTTTCAAGGTTCTGTTTAATTCTATTTTAAAGGACAAACCTCCATTATCTCTCAGAAATGGTTCTGAAGCTTTTATATCAAAATCAAATTTTGCATCCTGAAAAAAGAAATCGATATCCTTTAGGTAAGCCGTAACATCTTTATTAATGAGCACATTTCGATTTTCAGTCAAGTCATCCTCTATTTGGACTTTACTGTCTCTAAATATCTTCAAATAGCTTTCCCTGATAATAACATCCTTATCGCGATGACTAGCATTCTTGCTTCCTAAAGTATTGAGTAAATATTCCAAAAAACGAACTTGGTCCTCTGCTTTTGATTGGTAAGATTCGATTTCTTGCTTTTCAAAGCCCTCGATATCCTGAGCGGAGAGCTTAACATTTGGAAGAAGAATCAAGCCTAGAAAAAATAAAATGAAATTATTTAGCTTCATATATAAATGATTTCAATTTTGGGACATCTTGCTTTTCAATAGGCGTTAGGTCTGATATCAACCATCCGCTATTATAACCTTTTCGGTTATATTCTGCGATTTGAAAATACCAACCTTCACATTGAAAGAAGTGGAATTTACTTCCCGTAACCGTTTTAAATTCAATTTGATTGGAAGCCATTTCATACAGAAAAATAGAAAGCGGATCTTCTTCAAATTCATCAGAAGTAAAATCCACAGCATTCTCTTGATTTAAGGATTTATGCAGATTCATAAAATCTAATTCATGGCTCATGGGATGTAAAAATGGTTTCTCATCACTTTTATCCTTATCAAAAAATTCTTGGTAATGAGCGGAAGAAACTTGTTCTAAAACCCATTCATAACCTTCTCTTTCCTCCTGGATTTTAAAGAAAAGCAAAATGTTTTCTTCCTTTCCATTTCTCATAAATACTACATTGACCTCGGCAAACCAGCCTTCTTCATGGAAGTCAAGAAATTTAGGATTACGCTTATCCGTTACATCATTAATAAAGTCTTTTTTCTGTTCAGTGGAAATATTTTGGTTTTCCCTATCAAAAAGTAAGCTGAGATAATTTTTTCGTAATGAAGCTTCTCTAAATTCTTTATCGCTTTCATAATAGCGCTTTCCTTTTTGGTTTTCTTCTCCGTTAAACCGTCTGAAAAATTGATTGACTTGTTTAGTGGAAGCATACAACTCAGACTCATCACGGGTACTTCCATCTTCCTGCACTATTTGCGCAGGAAGATTGAAAGTTAAAAACATAAATAAATTTAGAAATAGGATTCGTATCATGAAGAGGTTTCAGTCACGCGAATATCACCCAACATCACATCCCAAAACTCAATGGTTCTACCAGAAATTTGAGTTTTCTTTTTCTCCACATAAATGGTAATGTCTTTTTTGGTAGTGTCTTTATAATTCAGTCCATCATCTGAAGTTCCCTCGAATCTTTGATAAACTGTAACTACACCCACATATTTTCCATCAGGCTGTTTTTCCAAATCACTGATATAATGAATATCATACCAGCTGATTTTCACATTATCATAATTCAAAGCCATTAAACGCTCGAAATATTTTCTTACTTTATAATATTCTACTTCCTCAGTGGTTAAAGAAGAAACGCCCATTTCGCTATCAGGAGCGAATAGTTCTTCTGCCCTATCCATTACCCTATTAGCTTCAGAATATGCAGTTTCCTTATCACCTATGATGCTGATATACTTGCTCAAATCTCTTACTTTTTCCAATGCCAAAGAATCAATGGCTTGTTTTCTTTGAGGGGAAACATCATCACTTTGTGCAAAAGCACCAACAGAAAAACCCATCAAAAGCGCTACAAAAGCTATATATTTTATCTTTATAATATTCATCATTTTAAATTTTATGTTAGTTCAATTAATTATTTGCGAATCAATTCAAGTTCCGTAATTCTACCTCTGTCATTGGTTTTCACCTTATAGATATCATTAAGGTTCTTTCCTTGATCTTTCAAATAATTCATATAATCCAAAATATTGGTAGGCTCATCATAATCCTTTGTTCCATCCGCTGATTCATTAATAATAATGAGAACGGGAACACTTGGGGAAGCAAACATAGATTTCGCTTCATTGATATTACTATTGGCTTTTGCAGTATTGTCAGAGGCGTTAGCAATAGCATTGAAATAATTATCAAGCTTGCTTGCTAATTCTTCTTCAGATGCTTTTGTGTTTTTGGCAGTTTCAGAATCTCTTGGCGACTCCAAATCAACTGTAGTATCATCAGGTTTCTCCTGTTGCTCTTCTGTTGCATCTGCGTTGGATGCATCAGCCACCTTTTTACTACTCTTGCAGGCAAATAAACCAGCACTTAAAATTAAACACAAGGCCGCCAGCCTAAAAATAGATTTCACTTTATTCATTTCATACAATTGTTTAGTACACGACTTGTAACGTAATTTTACAAGAAAGTTATATTTATCGATCAAAATAATTGCTTTATCGATTAAAAAATACACTTGGTGAAATATCTCCAAATCATTTTTCATACTATAAACTGAAATATCTTGATAAAAATAAAATAAACTCAATCAAGTTAAAATCTGATGGTAATTCACTACCTTTCAACACACATAATAACGCTGATACCCAATGGCATTAAATTCAATTGTTTTACTAGTTGCCATTTTAGTCGGCATTTGGTTATTTTTATTCATATTTCCAATTAATATATGGATAACCGCCATATTTTCAGGTGTAAGAATCAATTTGTTGGAATTGGTATTCATGCGATTTAGAAAAGTCCCACCAGTGCTCATTGCCAATTCAATGATAAATGCCACAAAAGCAGGGATATTGGATGTAACAGTGGAAGAAATGGAAACTCATTATCTCGCCAATGGAAACCTTCCCAATGTCATTAAAGCTCTGATTGTAGCCGATAAGGCTAATTTAAAATTAAGTTTCAAACAAGCTACTGCCATTGATTTAGCTGGAAGGGATGTATTGCAAGCCGTTCAGGTTTCGGTAACTCCATATATGATAATTGTCCCAGCCATTACTGGTGTTTCATTAGACGGGATTCAATTAATTGCTGTTGCTAGGGTTACAGTAAGAACAAATTTGGAAAGATTAGTGGGAGGTGCTGGAGAGGAAACCATTAAAGCCAGAGTCGGTCAAGGTGTTATTTCCTGTATAGGAACTGCCAAAACCTATTATGAAGTCTTAGAAAATCCGGAAAACATATCCAAAAAGGTGTTGGCTGATGGATTGGATGCAGGTACAGCCTTTGAAATTCTGTCTATCGATATAGCGGATATTGATATTGGGAAAAATATTGGTGCATTTTTGCAAATCGACCAAGCCTCAGCTGATTTGAATATTGCCAAAGCCAAAGCTGAAAAAAGAAGGGCAATGGCAGTCGCACTGGAACAAGAAATGTTGGCTCGTGTTCAAAAAGCTAAAGCTACTGTGATTAAAGCTGAGGCCGAAATTCCGGTTGCCTTATCCGGGGCTTTTAGAACGGGGCGCTTTTATTGAATTGGAATTTAAAATTTGGGGAATAAAAGTTTATAAAAAGATAACCCCATTTTTACATTCACATATTTGTTTTAAAATTTGCTTTATCAACTGACCATCTGAATAATTCCTTCTATATTTTTTAAGATAATTTTTTACCTTTCAGAAAATAAAAAATATCATGAAGCAATATCTCTATATTTTCATTATCCTAATTGCAGTTTCATGCAATGCACTTAAGAGTAATCAAAGCACTGAACCTGAATTATCTAAATATGATAAATTAATTAAAGGAAAAGAGAAATTCAGCGGATTCCTAAATTACTATTGGGATGCCGAAAAAGGTAAAATATACCTTGAAATTGATAAATTAAATGAAGAATTAATCTATGTGAGTTACCTCTCCGCAGGCTTAGGATCTAATGACATTGGTTTGGACAGAGGGCAAATTGGCAATTCGAAAATTATCAAATTCGAGAAAATCGGTAATAAAATCATGGTTTTTGAGCCCAATTATAAATTTAGGGCTGATACTGAAAATGAGGCAGAGAAAAAAGCTGTTAAAGATGCCTTTTCTCATTCCATTATCCATGGATTTGAAATTGAAGCCTCCAATGATTGGTCTCATTTAGTGGATGCCACAGATTTTTTTATCAGAGATGCACACGGAGTCAGTAAAAGGTTAAAGCAATCAAATGAAGGTAACTATAGTTTAGATAAGAGTCGTTCTGCATTTAATATGGAGGGGGCTGGTAATTTTCCTGAAAATACGGAGTTGGATTTCTGGATTTCCTTTAAGGGCGATGCAAAGGGACGGGAAATATATTCCGTTACGCCTGATGCTGATAATATCACTGTACGCCAGCACCATTCATTTGTGCAATTACCAGATGATGGATACCAAACTAGAAAATTTGATCCAAGAGCAGGCTATTTTGGTACTACCTATAAAGATTATGCCGTACCGATTAAGGAAGACATCAATCAAAGGCTTATTAATCGCCACAGATTACAAAAGAAAAATCCAGAAGCGGCAAAAAGCGAGGCTGTTGAACCTATCATTTATTACTTAGACCCAGGTACTCCAGAACCTGTAAGGTCTGCATTACTGGATGGTGCCAAATGGTGGAATCAAGCCTTTGAAGCAGCTGGATATGAAAATGCTTTCCAAGTTGAAATACTGCCAGAAGGTGCAGATCCTTTAGATATCAGATATAATGTGATTCAATGGGTGCACCGATCATCACGCGGTTGGAGCTATGGCGCCAGTGTGACTGATCCTAGAACCGGGGAAATCATTAAAGGCCATGTGAGTTTAGGTTCATTAAGAGTTAGACAAGATTTCCTAATTGCAGAGGGTTTATTAGCACCTTATGATATGACAGGTAAAAATGATTCCATGGAAGAAATGGCTTTGGCTAGAATCAGACAATTATCTGCCCATGAGATAGGACATACTTTAGGTTTGGCTCACTCCTATGCATCCAGTACTGAAAATGATGCTTCTGTAATGGATTATCCGCACCCAAATGTAGATTTAGATGAAAAAGGAAATATTACTTTGGAAAATGCTTATTCCGAAAATATCGGTCTTTGGGACAAGTATGCCATTCGATATGGATATGAAGAGATTCCAACCGGTGAAAATGAAGCGCAATATTTAGATAATATTATAAAAGAAGCCAATGAAAGAGGATTAAGCTTTATTTCGGATAGAGATGCAAGAGCAACAGGTGGAGCTCATCCTTATGCTCATTTATGGGATAATGGTAAAGATGCGGCTGTTCAGCTTAATCATTTGCTCAATGTAAGACAAAAAGCACTGTCCAGTTTTGGGGAAAATGTAATACAATATGACAGACCTTTGGCACAAATACAGGAAGCGTTGATCCCTATTTATTTTCTTCATCGATACCAAGCAGAGGCCACATCCAAATTGATTGGTGGCTTAGATTATTCCTATAAAATGAGAGATGATAATTTAAAGGAAATGAAGATTGTACCGGCTGAATGGCAATTGGAAGCCACCAATAGCTTGGCCAATGCAGTTAAACCGGAAAACTTGGCATTACCTGAAAAACTTTTAAATACACTTTATCCAAGACCTTTAGGATATTATGATGGACGGGAGCTTTTAAATGGAAGAACAGGATTGACTTTTGATGCCATTGGTGTAGCCGAACAGGCTTCTGCTATGGTCTTTGATTTGGTGTTGCACCCGCAAAGATTAAGCAGGTTGGTAGAATATCATGCTAGAGATAAAAAATTTCCGGGTATTCAGGAAACCATGGAAATCTTTCAAGCTACTTTATTTAATTCAAAAGTTAACAATGACTATCATGAAGCTATACAATTAACCAGTCAGTCTGTTTTTGTTAATAAATTAATGAACAGCATAAAAAAAGGAAATTTATCTCCTTTAGCAAGAGCTGAGTTAATTTCGGTTTTGAATGATATTTCTTCAAAACTGGCTAAACCAAATTACCGCGATAGCAATTTGAAAAAAACTCATAACAAGATGATAGTAAATCAAATCAAACTTTTTATGGAGTCTCCCCAGGAGTATGATGTAGCGCCTATTCCATCTCTTCCTCCTGGCAGTCCGATTGGTAGTTGTGACTATTAAATCAACATTAAAAAAAATGTTTCAACTTAAACTATCGTTTGAGTTGAAATATTTTGTCATTCTTAAAATTTGAACCAAATGAAATTTATTTACTTAACAGCCTTAGTATTATTACCATTTTTTTCATTTTCTCAATCTATAGTAAGTTATCATCAATCACCAAATGGAGGGGAAGTATCCTATGCTTATGAATTAAAAGATAAATTCAGACCCGAAATAAGACTTTATCCCAATACAATTATTGATGATTTTTTCGTAAAGCTTATGTTTAATTATGATTGGGTTGAAAAAAACGATTATGAGTTTTACAGTGGAATTTCATTATTAGGATCAACAACTGGTTACGCCACTTTTGGCTTACCTTTAGGTCTAAATATTTACCCTTTTGAAAATAAAAATTTTGGGTTTTTAATGGAGTTTGCCCCTAGTTTTCCATTAGGAGAAGGAAATGGGGCTTATTTTACTGGCAGTTGGGGTATTCGATATAGATTCAATAAAAAAGAATAGTGAAATGAATATCAATCTTGTTATTTACCCAAACCTGTCAGGTTTAAGTGAATTATAGTATTAAAATTGGTAGTATTTTCATCTTTCTAATAACATTAATAACCTGACAGGTTTCAATTTTTTAATTGGCCCAAGCGAGAAGCCTGAACCAGAATAAAGATCTTTATTAATTTCCTCTCGGGGCATACATAATGATCAGCATACCCAACAAGGCAATTGCGCCCCCAATCAAATCAAATTTATCGGGAATTATACCATCCACTTTCCAGCCCCATATTATGGCCATGATGATGAAAATACCACCATAGGCCGCATAAACTCTTCCAAAATTAGCTGGTTGCCATGTGGCCACAACACCATATCCAACCAAAATTATTCCTCCCAAGACTCCAACCCACCAAGGTTTTTCTTCTCTAAGTGTGAGCCAAACTAAATAACCACCACCAATTTCACATAAGCCTGCTAAAATAAATATTGATATGGATTTGAGTATGGCATACATATAATTAAGCTTTTTCTAATATCAATTTTAAGTCAGCAGGAATCTCCATTGGTTGCAATGGTGGTACATTTGCACCTCCGGTATTTCCAACTGGAATCTTTCCGACAAAAGATTTCACTCCGCCAACCAACAGCCTTGGTATTTGACCCACTACTTCTTTAAAATCCTTAATCTTAAATCCAAAATTCAACATTAGCCAATGAACATAAGAGTGCTGAATTGGAAATGCCTGTCCAATGATGTGGGCTCGTTCCAAATGTCTCCAAGCTACTTGATAATGCTTAGATTTAAGATTTGACCTAAAATCGATTAGTTCATTTTTATAATAAGGTTTTAATCCTTTCGGAAATTTAAAGTTCATAGCAATCATTTAAAATCCATTATGTTCCAATAAACCCTTTTTGGTGGCCAAAAAATATAATTTACTCCAAGGAACAGATTCAATTGACTCAATTTTGTGGGGAAAATCTTGGTCATGATCGATTAAGATTTTGATAAATTCCTTTTTATATAAACCTAGGAGTTGATTTTGTAGGTTTTCATCTTTCCACCCCAAAGCATCCTTTACTTCTTTATAGGATTGCACAAAATATAATTCATCCATTAAATCAATTTCCTGATCGTTCATTACTATTATATTTTCTTTCTTTCCAACTATAGCTCCCAAAATTGGCTAATAGACCAAATATCACAACATAAATACTATAAAGCAACTGCAAAACAGCAAAAACGAATGAATTGAAACTCTGTTTTTGAGATTTTAAAATGAGATAAATAAATATTCCCTCAGATAGGATTTTAAAAGAAAGAATAGGTACAAGAATCAAAAATTCATTGCTAATGAAGCTAAAAATTATACTTGTGATGTATATTAAATGAAATGACCAAACCGACAAAGCTGGTAAACTGTCATTCATATTAGCTGTAGCTCTCCATTTGGCTGCCCAGCGTTTTCTTTGTGCAAAAAAATATTTGAAATTTTTAGGTGGATTGGTTTTGACTACTGCCTCCTTCTGGAAAAATATCCCATTCGGATAATGTGATTTAATTTTTTGTAATAAAAAAATATCATCTCCAGAAGGTATAGTCAAATTATCAGTATAAGGTTTAATCTCTTCAAATGTAGATTTTCGAAAAGCCAAATTAGCACCGTTTGCCATAGTAGGCTTACCAAGGTGGATACTCACCGCCCCCACTCCTATCAAAGGGGCAAACTCCATTTGGAATATTTTTGAGATAATATTATTAGACTTAAAGACCACACTTCCACTCACCAATTGAATATCTTGAATTTCAAACGGTGCCTGCATTTTTTGTACCCAATCAATCGGGAAAATACAATCCGCATCCGATGTCACAATAATTTCCGCCTTTGAATGTTTGATTCCAGCTGATATTGCCATTTTTTTTCCTTCTAAATTGACAGGAAGATTCAAGACCGTAATCTTAAATGGAAAATTAGATTCAAAAGATTGAATGACTTTTTTATAATTATCATCAGAATGATCATTTATTAAAATTATTTCCAATAATTCCTTTGGATAATCTAAAGCTGATAAACTTTTGAGTAAAGCATCTAAATTTTCGAATTCATTTCTAAAAGGAATTAATATAGCGACTGATTTCAGTTCCCCACTTTCAATTAATTCAGGCAAACTCTTCCATGTTTTAGAGGCGAAAAGCAAGGCTAATCCATAAAAGAGTATGACCAATGAAAAAAATGCTAAAATCACGTATTTTTCAATTTAAGTTGTGGAATGAAGAACAAGCCAATAAATGCTGGTAAAGCAATATTGATCAACCATAAAATTAAGCCAGATGCAATAATAGAAGCAACCTCTACTTCTAAATTATCAAAAAATAAAGCTACGCTAAATTCCCTAACCCCTAAATCACTTAAAAAATTAAAGGTGGGCAATATGGATTTCGCTAAAAACATAAAAGCTATTCCCATAAACTGTAAGAATAGGCTTAGTTTCAGGCCCAATACGGAAAGTAAAAGTAGAAATTGTGTACTAAAAACCAGATATCTTAAGAATGATAATCCCGCTAAAATACTGATCAGTTTCAATCCCATGCTCTTTACTGGTTGAACATAATCATTAATTCTAGGATGCTTCCTCTTCAAGAATAAGATTAAAAATATGATGACAATTAGAACACCCAAAACACTTAATATAGGATATGTAATGGATATTGGGATATCGATTTGAGCCAAACTTTTTTGCGAATAAATGTAAAAAGCAATCAAGCCAAATAATGCAGTGGGTAACATTTGCATTAAGCGTGAAATGAGAATCAATCCCAAGGCTTTTTTACGGTCTTGATGGCTGATTGAAAAAACTTTGGCAAAATAATCACCTATTGCGTGGGGAGTAACAAAACCCATGGCCACACCTGCCAATACTCCAATTATTGCATTTGAAAAAGTAATGTGTGTAATGGGTTGAATAGAAAATTTCCATTTCAAAACCTCCATCAGCCAATTTAATGGCATCAAGAGTATAACAAGCAATAAAACCCCAAGATTATCTTTAAATAACTGAAATGCAGCTAAAAAACCTGATTGGTCTTCTCTGATTTTTTCGTATAAAAATATCAGTACCAGTAGTGTAACAAATACTTTAATGACAATCAGTAGATATTTTTTCAAGTTATTCTATCTAAATTCAATACCGTCCTAAATAAAGAGAGGGGTTTAAGTTTTATCCCAAAATATTAATTTTGGGTTGACACAAAAACCAAAAAACCCCTCATGAGCAATATTACACTTTTTGCACAGATAATTAAAAAA